>JAAXHR010000317.1 GCA_012270805.1 Dehalococcoidia bacterium | reverse complement strand
TAGGCTGCAACTACGGGTAACCTGCGTCCGCACTGAACGCTTGTCATCTGTCTTCTTGCCAGATCGGTTCAGATCACTTTCCCTTAGAACCTGTCACCGGCAACTACGCATAGACTATGCCCATGCGCGTCGCGTTGGGCATAGATCTAGGTTCAACTTCAGTTACGGTCGTTGCGGTTCGCGTCGATGATGGTGAAGCGGAGATGGTCGCTTCGCTTTCAACGTCGAACGATACAGAAACGACATCGGCGAAAGATCGTGTGATCGGCAGATCGGAGTGGGACATCGAAGCGATGGTTGCCCGCGTCGTCCAAACCATTGGCGAGTTATGTTCGGGATTGGATTTCAGTGAGGTGGTTGCGATCGGGGTGACTGGACAGCAGCAGGGATGTCAGCTTTTGGACGCAAAGGGTTCGCCGATCGGCCCGTTTATCGCGTGGCAAGACCAGAGGTGCAAAGACAGGGTGGCGGGTTCCGACGGTGATTTCCTGGATGCGATGGCGTTGAAGGGAGGCGCGACTCGGCGCGGAGAGGGACTGCCGTCTTTCAGAAACGCTGGTTGCCCGATCGTTACCGGATACACGGCGCCGACGCTGTACTGGCTCGCCCACATGGGCATGATGCCTTCGGAGGCCAAAGCCGCCATTACTGCTCCCGAGTTCTTGGCGCACAAGTTAGTTGGATCGAGACGACCTGTCACCGATGCAACTGATGCGGCGGGATGGGGTGTGCTTGACGTGCCGCAACGTTGCTGGAACGAAGAATTGATCGGAGAACTGGGGATTGAGCATGATTTGTTTCCGGAGATAGTCGACTCGTGTACGGCTGTTGGTGGTTTGGAGGGTCGAATAAGCGACCGCACCGATATACCGGCCGGCACACCAGTGTCTGTACCCTCAGGCGACCATCAATGCGCATTCGTGGGCGCAGTCGAAGACGCGAGCGATACAGTGGCGATCAATGTTGGAACGGGCGGTCAAGCGTCGGTGTTTCTCGACGACTTGTCATCGTTAAAGCGCGATCCGCAGGATGCTTCGATCGATCACGGTTGGTTGGAGCTTCGCCCGCACATTGAGAGGGGCTTTCTGTTGGCCGGTGTCGGAGTTGTCGGTGGGAGAACGTTTCGGACTCTCAAAGACTTTTTCGTCAGGACGGCGCGAAGCGTATTTGACCTATCAGACGTAGATGAAGATAGGGTCTACGAACGACTCTCGCATCTCGCGGGTGACGCTTTGTTTGACGAAACAATCGACGCAATGACCGCTTCCGCTCTTTTCACAGGATCGCGTGAACGACCCGACGCCCGCGGTGAGTTCGCTGGCATCACACCCGGTAATTTCACTCCCGGTTCTATGGCGTTGGCGGTTTTTCGGTCGATGGCCGGTCAGCTCGCCATTTCGTACCAGAGCGCAGTTGATCTTGGTGCTGGAACACGCGACCGCATCGTCGGTTCTGGCAATGGCTTGCGACTCAACACGGTGCTTAGACGATGTTTGGAGGAGGCTTTTGGCGGTACAGTCTTGATCGGGCGGGTGCAGGAAGAAGCGGCAGTCGGCGCGGCATTGACGGCGGCGGTCGCGGTCGGCGTCTATCCTGATATCGGTTCTGCGAGCAAGGCGCTTGTGAGATGAACGGGAAAACCGTTGCATCTGTGGGAGCATTGCTTATCACGCTTTTTGTGTTGGCGGCGACGATGATAGCGACGATGTCGTGGCTGGCAAATCGGACATCAGTGAGCGTTGTGCCGAGTGCTACTCCAGCTTTGAGCGATGCCTTCACAATTGTGACTTCGCGGGAGACGACTGCAGTGCCGGAACCAACGGTGGCACCCACCAGGACACCAGTGCCTTACAACTCGAACTCGATGATGTATCTGGTGTTCGCGGGTTTCGACCTTTCTCCGGGATTCGGACCGTTGAACGATCGGACGTTGGATGCGCTTGAGAGGATTCGGGGGGAAAATGACACGTCGCAGGTACGAGTAATCATCGAGTCGCTTCGGAACTATTTCGCCGTTGACATTATCAACGCTGCGGTAGAGACTCTGGAAGTGTTGACGGCGCAGACAGAGTTCGGTGATGACTGGAAGGCGTGGTCGGAATGGGTCGGGAGGCGTCGCGACGAGTATCCGGTGCCGTCGGAATATGGCGAGTGGAAGATCAACTACCTGCGGCAGATAGACGGTCGCTTCGGCGCGTTTCTGTCACCTGCGCTGGGAAGCAAATCGGATGTGGATCTGACGGAGATCGAATGGGGAGGAGTCGTTCCGGACGGTATTCCGCCTTTGGAAAATCCTCCGAACACCGGCGCCGACGACCCGGGGGCCGATTATTTGGAAGACGATGAGCGCGTGATTGGCGTTTCGATAAACGGCGAGCACCGGGCATATCCGTTGCGGATCGTTAATGCACACGAGTTGGTGAACGATGTTCTCGGGGGTGAGCCGCTATCGCTCACGTGGTGAACGCTTTGCAACAGCGCGATCGGGTATCGCGCCTATATAAACGGAGAGGCGACAACATTCGGGACTTCAGGGTTGCTCTTTCGCAGCAACAAGGTGATGTATGACAGGGCGACACGTTCTTTGTGGCATCAATTCACCGGAACACCGATTGTCGGAGAGCTTGTCGGTAGCGGGATCGAGCTTGGATATTTCCCTACTGCCAGGACTACGTGGGGCGATTGGCGTGCCGAACATCCGGATACGACGGTGATCACGCGCGAGGGAGCTAGATACCCTGCGTGGTCGTATACGCATGAGGACAACGACAACTCGATCTATTTCGCATACCGCGCTGATCCTGAGACGATGTTCCCGATCGCCCACCGGGATGACGTGTTGCCACCTAAGGCAGAGGTGCTAGGTGTAACTTTGGAGGGCGTGGACAAGGCGTATCCGATTGAGCTGTTGCGGGAAGAGCGGATCGTTCATGACCGCATCGGCGACGTGAGGATCGTGGTACTCGCTTCGGCGACATCTTCCGACGCTCACATCTTCGAAAATCCGGAAGGGTTGGAGTTCCGATTGCCTGATGACGCTCCAAAGGCTGGCTTCCCGCCTAAGGTTGTGGACAGCAACGGAACGGAATGGGACGTAACGCGAGAATCGTTGACTAATGCCGCGAACCCGTCAAACAAGCTGAATGTCGTGCCTTCGAACGTTTCGTTCTGGTTCGGGTGGTTTGCGTTCCACCGGGAGACGGAGTTGTACGAGCGGTGATGCTAGGCGTTGGGTTTGATGACGAATTTGACGCCTAGGCCTTCGGCGGACGCGGTAATTGCTTCGTGGAGGTCGGCTAGTGGGTAGCTGCCAGAGATCACATTGTCGAGGTTTAATTTTGCGAGTTCGCTTGGGACGCGATGGGTGACATCGCCTTGGCGAAAGGCTCCGATGAGTTTGATTTCTCGGAAATGCATGTCGTAGAGGTCGACGGGGAGCGGTGACCCTTCCGGGCTGACACCGATCATGAGGGTTTGGCCGCGGGGTTTCGTGGAGTTGATGCAAGCAGCTACGAGTTCAGGTTTGCCTACGGCTTCGGCGGTTACGTCGAAGCCGCGTCCGTGATCTGTGACGTCTGAAATGACTTCTGATAGGGGGACATCGCTGGGGTCATGAAGGACATCGGCACCGAACTGTTTAGCCATTTCGCGTCGGACCTTTACCGGCTCGGAGACGACGAGCGTCTCGACGCCGTGGGACTTCATGAACGCGGCGGTGAAGAGTCCCATTATTCCTGCACCGATGACGAGGCCGGTGGCGCGGTACGGGATGTTGAGCATCTCGACGCCAGATAGGCAACAGGCCGCAGGTTCAGTGAGGGCGGCGGTCTCCATGTCCAGCGTCTCGGGTATCTCGACGGCGGAACGAGATGAGACGGCGACGTATTGGGCGTAGAAACCGTTCGATGGACCTGGCTGATTTTCGCAGCGGCACACGCTCCAGTTCCGGCAGTACCAGCACTCGTAGCAACTCGCCGGGTGGTTGATGCAGACGCGTTGGCCGATGCGTTCGCTGGAGACCCCGTCGCCGACTTCAACGATGGTGCCGGAGCTTTCGTGCCCCAAAATCTGCGGAGGGTCTTTTGGGAATAGGCCCTGCGTGACGTGGACATCGGTGCCGCATATGCCGGTGGTGTCGATCTTGACGACTACATAGCCTGGGGATGGTTCGGGGTCGGGGATGTCGTCGAGGGTGAGGTTTGCGCCACCGTGCCAGGTCTGTGCCTTCATGTCGATTGTCCTGCAGTATGAGGTTTAAGCGTTTGGTTTGACGGCGAATTTGACGCCTAGTCCTTCGGCGGAGGCGGTTATGGCGTCGGGGAGTTCCGCGAGGAGGTAGCGTCCGGAGATGACGTTTTCGAGGTTGAGCTTGCCGAGTTCTGCGGGAACGCGGTGGAATACGTTGCCGCGGCCAAATGCTCCGACTAACTTGATCTCGCGGAAGTGCATGTCGTAGAGGTCTACGGGGAGGGGCGAGCCTTCTGGGCAGACGCCGATCATGAGGGTCTGTCCGCGCGGTTTCGTCACATTGATGCAGGCGGCTACGAGTTCGGGCTTTCCGACGGCCTCGGCAGTGACGCTGAAGCCGCGCCCCTGATCGGTAACTTCGGCCATTACTTCCTCGAGGGGAATATCGTTGGGGTCGTGAAGAATATCGGCCCCGAACTGTTTTGCCATTTCGCGTCGGACTTTGACCGGCTCGGAGACGACTAAGGTCTCGACGCCGTGCGTCTTCATGAACGCCGCTGTGAAGAGCCCCATAATACCTGCGCCAATGACTAGACCCGTCGCCCTATATGGGATGTCAAGCATCTCCACGCCGGATAAGCAGCAAGCAGCCGGCTCGGTCATGGCTGCGGTCTCGATATCGAGGTTTTCGGGCAGTTGCAGAGCGGTGCGAGAGTGTAAGGCGACGTACTCGGCGAAGAGGCCGTTGGAGGAGGCGGGTGCGACCTGGCAGCGAGAGACGTTCCAGTTCCTGCAGTTCCAACACTCGAAGCAATGAGCGCTGTGGTTCAACACGACCCGCTGACCGATGCGTTCCTTAGAGACACGTTCTCCGACATCAACGATGACGCCGGCACCCTCGTGACCGAGGATTGCCGGAGGCTCCGAGGGAAACAGACCTTGTGTGATGTGGACATCAGTCCCACAGATCCCCGTCGTGTCGATCTTGACAACCACGAAACCCGGCGATGCTTGAGGGTCCGGGACATCGTCGAGCGTGAAGTGGTTTCCGCCATGCCAAGTCATCGCCTTCATCGAACTGCTCCTTCAGTTGCTCGTATTGCTTGTTCGCATGTTAACGAGAAAAGACGGTACGTGCGTCATATCATTAACCTTCACCAAGGAGACAACATGACCGCTACAGACAACGTAACGATTCGCGATATCCGAGTGATCATGACGGAGCCGGACAACATTCGACTCGTTATTGTGAAGATCGAAACCTCGGAACCCGGCCTTTACGGCGTCGGATGTGCGACGTTTACTCAACGTCCAACGACGGTGAAGGCCGCGGTGGATGATTACCTCCGCCCGTTCCTCATCGGAAAAAACGTCGCCGATATCGAGGACATCTGGCAGTCTTCGTATGTGTCGTCTTACTGGCGTAACGGACCGGTGTTGAACAATGCGTTGTCGGGTGTGGATCAAGCCCTTTGGGACATCAAAGGCAAGATGGCTGGCATGCCGGTTTACGATTTGCTCGGCGGTCGGGCGCGTGAAGCGGCGCCGGTTTATGTTCACGCGAGTGGTGCGACGAAGGAAGAGACGGCGGACCGGATGGCGGCGCACATGGAGCAGGGGTTCCATCACATTCGAGTGCAGGTGGCTACTGAGGGATATTCGTCGTACGGTTCTCACGGCGTATCAGGAGATGGCTCCATAGTTGCCGGCGATGTATCGCAGGGGCCGATTGCGGCGACCACTTGGCTGCGAGAGTACGATCCGAACAAGCTATATGCGCACCCTGGCGGAGTGTTTGAGCCTAAGCCCTATATCCGTGGTGCGCTGGCGTTGTTCGAGCATATCCGAGATCGCTTCGGCTACGGGATCGAGATTTTGCACGATGTCCATGAGCGCATCCCGCCGATATTGGGTGTTTGGTTCGCCAAAGAGGTTGAACAGTATCAGTTGTTCTTCTTGGAAGACCTTTTCAGTCCGGAAGACAACGAGTATTTCCGGATGGTGCGTCAACAATGTGCGACGCCGATCGCGATGGGCGAACTTTGGAACAGCCCGCATGAGATCATCCCGATGATTAAGGATCGGCTCGTCGACTTCCTCCGTATGCACATGTCGCAGATCGGCGGCATCACGCCCGGCAAAAAGTTCGCGGCGATGGGTGAGTTGTTCAGCGTTCGGACGGCTTGGCATGGGCCCGGTGACACATCTCCAGTGGGTCACGCCGCAAACCTGATGCTTGATGTGAACTGCTACAACTTCGGTATTCAGGAGTATGCGATTCCGGGCGAGCGAACGCGGGAGATGTTCCCGGGCTTTCCTGAAGTGCGTGACGGCATGATGTGGCCGAATGGCAAGCCGGGCCTGGGAATCGATATCGACGAAGAGATGGCTGCGAAGTTCCCATTCAAGGAGCGCGAGTTCGGAGGTGCTTGGGACACGGTTCGTCGTGCTGACGGCGGCATGGTCAAGCCGTAAGAAGTTCGTGATGCAAGATAGTTACGCCAATGAATAGTGAAACTCCAGAAGTCCGGTCCGGGTTGCGCGGGCATGTTCAGGATCGTTTGCCGGCGTTCATCGCGACTTTGATCGGGGGTGCAGTTGCGATGTTCGTCAATGCTCCGCTCACTTCGCCTGACGACTTAATCGCGAATGCAGGGAGCGTAGCGGTCGTTTCGTTAATCGGCGCGATCATCGTCGGGATGATTTGGGCGCGGATATCGGGTGATGTTCAGAGCCGGTCACGGACGTTCAACATAGTGTTGACCGTGCTGTTGTTATTGACCGTGGGCGCAGCCGCAGCGATTGAGTATGGCGCTGAAATAACGAATGCGATTCGATACATTGTTCCTCTCGGCGCCATCGTTACGGTTTTTGCCAGCGTATTGACGCCCGTGATCGAGCGGTGGAAAACACAGAACGTTTCGCTGGTGATCGCGGTAGTACTACCCTTGACAATGCTAACTTTGGGATACTTGCTGACGGTCAACGAGTTCGGGTTCACAGAGGCACCGAGCCTCTCATTGCCGCCTCCTCCGAAATCAAGTTGATTGCATCGCTGTATTTTGTCGCGGGTTGTTTCAAGGCGCGCGAATTCTAAAATCTAGAGATACCTTGTCTCTTTAGTATTGGTGGTGGGCAATTGCTGAGTCATCTCCCGGTTATGCCGAGTGGTTTCCGCTTGGCTGTCATCCTCGCGGCATGCGTCGCGGTAGCGGCGATAGCATTGGCTTTGAGTTCGTGCGTTTCGAAAGAATCGGGCAAATCTGAGAGTTCAGACGTGCAGATCGGGACAGTGATGCCGTCGAGCGGCGACCTGTCGGCATTCGGGCCGTATGCCCAACGATCCATGGACCTCGCCTTCGAACTTGTGAACGAAGCGGGTGGTGTCAATGGGGGCATGATTTCCGCGCTTCACCGCGACAGCGGAACGAACGAGCAGGTCGGCACGGATGCGGCGAGCGGATTGGTCAACGTTGACGGTGTAAACATCCTGATCGCGGCGCACTCATCCGGCGTGACGATCGCAATCGCTGAATCGGTCACCATTCCGGCTGGAGTTCTGCACATCTCTTCCAGTTCCTCGTCCAAAGCGATAACCGCGCTCGACGACAACGACATGGTTTTCCGCACACGCGTGAACGACTTTGTAAAGAGCCAAGCAGTCGCCAGCCTCGCCCATGCTGCCGGCTACGCACGCGTGGCCACTACCTATATCAACAACGCCTACGGCGCGAGTTTGAACGAATCATTCGTCGAGAACTTCGAAAACGAAGGTGGTCAAGTAGTTGCCGCCGTACCCCACGAACTAGGGCAGGCCAGCTATCTCTCCGAACTTCGCGAAGCCGCGCAAGACGAACCGGAGGTGCTCATCACGATCGCCTATCCGGACTCGGGGCAGACGTTGCTTCGTGAAGCTGCCGAAAGCCAACTGTTCGGGGAGTTCATGTTTGTCGATGTAACCAAGAATCAGTCTATGTTCGACGCCATCGGCGGCAACCATTTCCACGGCAGCTTCGGAATCTCACCGGGCAGTCCACAGACCCCCTCTTTGCAGGACTTTCAACGCATCTACAGCGAGCGCGTCGGTGGCGACGTGACGCGGCAACACATCACTGAAGCTTTCGACGCTGCAACGGTACTGGCGCTCGCCATCGAAAAAGCCGATAGCGACGCCCCGGTCGCCGTACGCGACGCCCTACGTCCAGTTGCCAACCCACCCGGCGAGATAGTCGGGCCCGGCGACATCGCCAGAGCCCTTGAACTCGTACGAGAAGGCAAGGACATCAACTACGTCGGTGCGTCTGGTGACATCGACTTCGACGAAAACGGCGATGTCGTTAGCAGTATGCAAGTTTGGCAAGTCGTGGACAACAAGATCGTAGACACCGACATATACGCGTTTCCCGGAGATGAAATCGATCTGTCGTCGGTAAGGTGACTGCTCCGGGAATTATTTGCACAATGCTAACCAGAGTGAATCTAAAAAACGAGAGGGATATGAAATCATACTTTGACGAATCGGTCAGAACAATCAAGCGCAAAAGGGCGGGATTGTTAATGCTTGCTGCAATTGTTTCGGCAATGGCATATTCGTGTGGGTTGCTTGAAGATTCGGACGCCGAAAGCACGACTATCGGCACAGTGCTGCCCGTAAGCGGCGATCTTTCTACGCTTGGTCCCGGAATGCAGAAGTCTATCGATCTCGCTTTCGAGCTCGTGAACGAAGCTGGAGGCGTGAACGGTGGCAACATTTCGGCTTTGCATCGTGACAGCGGCACGAGCGAACAGGCTGGCACGGATGCCGCGAGTGGACTTGTGAACGTGGATGGTGTGAACGTTTTGTTGGGCGCAGTTTCGTCCGGAGTCACGATCGCCATAGCGGAATCGGTAACCATTCCGGGTGGAGTTTTGCACATGTCACCAGCATCGTCATCCAACGCGATCACTGCGTTAGCTGACGACGATATGGTGTTCAGGACCCGCGTGAACGACGCCGTCAAGAGCCAAGT
>JAAXHR010000117.1 GCA_012270805.1 Dehalococcoidia bacterium | reverse complement strand
ATCAACGTCCCATCACATATCCTTATCTGAAAATTCTTCGCCCCCTTCACGAGTCACGCATTGAATCTCCCGTCCCTAGCCGCGAGGCCGATCCACGCCACCCGGCGTATCTACCGCGGCTACGTCGTCGCTCTACTCGTCTTCCTCTCGACCGGCCTCTCCATCGGGATGACGCAGTACGCCTTCGGCGAGTTTGCCGGCCCGCTCCAAGCCCGCTACGGCTGGAACCAGACTGAACTCAACCTCTCACTAACCTTCGCCTTCATCTCCGGCATCCTCGCGCCCGTCATCGGATATTGGACTGACCGATTCGGCGTTCGTCCCGTGATGTTCGTATCCATCATCCTCATCGCCATCGGCTTCTCGCTCCGACCACTCATCACCGAATTGTGGCACTGGTACACCCTCTCCGCACTCGTCTACGCCGGCTTCCCGGGTGCCACCGTGCTACCCGCCGGAAAGATGGTCGGACTCTGGTTCCCGACCTCGATGGGACGCATGACCGGCATCGTCGTTTCCGGCAACAACTTCGGCGGCATGACTATGCCCCCCCTCGCCGCAACCATCATCGCTCTCATCAACTGGGAGTGGGCATACATAACCTTCGCCATCATCATGATCGGACTCGCAACTGCGGTCATGATCTTCATGCGCGAGAACCCCCGCGACGTCGAGATCGAGATGCGTCGCACGCGACGCCCCCGTTCTGCCGACAGCGCAACCGCCGCCCGCGCCGGGATGTCCGTCAACAAAGCCATCCGCACCTGGGCCTTCTGGCTGACCCTCATCGGCCTCGTCGCTGCGACATTTACCTATCAAGGCATTCTTACCCAGCTCCGTCAACACTTTGGAGAAAACGGCTTCGCACCCGCCGCCGCGACATCTGCCGTCACCTTCATCGCCACCATGGGCATCGCCTCGAAAATCGCCTTCGGACGCGCCAGCGAACGCTTCAGCGCCCGCAAGATGACCGTCCTCAGCACCGCGTTCCAAGCCGCCGGCGTCACACTCATGATCCTACCCTTCGGCGGCGTCCCGCTCATCGTCGCCGGCATCTTCGTCTACAGCCTCGGCTTCGGCGGCCTCGGTGCACTCATTGTGCTAGTAGTCCAACAGACCTTCGGACTCCGAGAATACGCCAGCCTTATGGGCCTCTACCAATTCGCCCAGATCGTCTCCATCGCCGGCGGACCCGTCCTCGCCGGAAGGGTCCACGATGACACCGGCTCCTTCAACCTCGCCTTCGCCACCATCGTCGGCATCTTCATCCTCGGCATGATCACCCTCTTCCTAGCCCGGCAACCCAAGTGGGAGTAATCTTGTTATCATTACATCATGAAATCGGATAGAAAGGTTCTCAGCATGGTGCGAACTCAGATCCAACTCGATCCTGCTAAATACGAAATGGTCAAACGCAAAGCCCATTCGGAGAACAGGTCGATGGCGGCTGTCATCCGAGACGCGGTAGATGCCTACCTTGAGATGCCTGAGAAACCCAAACAAAAGCTGACGATAGACGATTTCACCTTCATCGGAGCAGGTAGCGCAGAGCATCCCCCAGGCAGGCCATTTTCCGTTTATCACGACGACTACATTTGGGAAGAGGACTGGCGAGATTGATCTTCTTTGACACTTCTGCAGCAATAGCACTTGCAAATCCGAAAGATGAGTATCACGACACCTCGATTAGAACTTTTGAAGCGTTGCTCGACAACGGAGAGGAGCTTCTCACTCACAACTACGCAATCGTGGAAACCATCGCGTTACTTCAACGCCGGATTGGGCTAGCCGTTGCCGTAGAGTTTCAACGAAATGCACGAACTTCGTTGCGGCTTCATTGGGTCACCGAAGTCGATCATAATCGTGCAGCCCAACGTTGGATCGAGAGCGACACTCAACGTCTAAATCTAGTCGACTGCGTGAGTTTCATCGTCATGGAGATGTATGAGTGTGATACCGCATTCAGCTACGACTCCGACTTCGAAACCGAAGGCTTCCAACTAGTCGGCTGAGCCTATCCCAAGGTTTCTCCCGCTCGCAGGGCAAACGCTTAGTCCCCGAAAGGTCGGAGGCGTCGTCAAGGTTTCCCTCGCTCGCAGAGAAAACGTTTAGTCCCCGAAAGATCGGAGTCGTCGTCAAGGTTTCCCCCGCTCGCGGGGGAAATGTCCGAAGGACAAAGGGGGCTCAACGCAACCCCTGAGATTCCTCGCTATGCTCGGAATGACAAAGGGGGATCCCTACCCCGTGAACCGAATGATCAACGGCACCACGATCGCCGTCAACCCCAGCATCCCGATCACCGCCGCGAAGAGCTGATACCGGATCCCGTAGTTCGACATCAGCGATGGATCGTAATACTTCGCCACTCCGTTGTCCTGATACATCGCCACCAACCCGTCAAGCAGCATCCGACGCGTCCGGCGTCCCAAGACCAACGCCACCAACGCCACGACGTTCACTAAAACCGTCATCACGATGAAGACCACCAGTATGGTGTCGTACGTCGCGGAACCACCTCTGGTCACCGCCTCAGAAGATATGCCGGAATTCACCGCCAGCACAATCAGATTGAACACAATCGCCGTCAACACGAAGATCGTGTCCGTCCGACTGCTCTCCCCCAACTCCCTGACAATATGCTCATGTACCTGACCTAACATCACGATCCCTCCTATTCTCGTCTAGAGCATACCCCGCTCGCTTTGCTCGCGCCCCTTTCGCGAGCGAAAAGGGGCAACAACCCTCCGTCCCCTTCGCGTAGCGAGGGGGACGCGAACAAGCGAAGCGATGTTCGCAGGGGGTGCTCCCCGACACCTTTGCATAACTTTACGGTTTCCCCCACGAGTGTGGGAACTGTCCGTAAGGACAAAGGGGCCTACGGCAACGGCAACTCCCGCTTCGGAGCCGTATCGTCAAACCAGACATCTGCAAACCAAGAACCACCGTATCTTGGCATTTCGAATCCGTGCACCCAAGGTTGTATCTGGAAACTACTAGGCTGGGCACCCCAATACAGTGGTAACGCCATTCCTTCGTCAAGAATGTATTTCTCAACCATCGCGTATTTCTCCAACCTCGCTACTAAGTCTGGTTCGGTCGTAGCCTCGTGTAGCATCCGTTCGACCACTCGCGCTTCTGGTGACGAGTTGCCAGCACCAAACGTCTCGTCAAATACACGCAAGACCGCGTAAGGATCGGGATATTCGACAGCATGCAGGAATCCCAGAGTAGCGATGGAGCCTTCGTTCTTCATTACCTGATAGGTGTGTGGATCAGGCGAGAGATACATGACGCCATTCAGACCCAGTGCTTCACGCCACTGCGTCTCCAATTGCTTGATTTCCCGTTCGAATAGCCCGTCCAAAAGTGTGTAGAACTCTAATCGCGTCTGGCTGGCTCTATATGGTGAGTTGCTCAGATACTCGGCGGCCGCATCGGGATCGAAATGTGGTGTTGTGACTGATCTCTCAAATTGCGTTACGCCAGGGGGAACAATCCGCGATGCGGGCGTAACTTCCCAATTGATCGATATGTCCTCGAAGTCGAACGCCGCGACATCGACCGATGTGACTAAAGCACGCCTGAACTCGACATCATCGTAAGGATGTAATCCCGTATTGAACACAAGGAACGCGGTCACTGGAGACGCTTCAAACCTTCCGAACTTGCCTTTGAAACCAGCGGATTCTCGCGGCATCAAATCGATCAACTCATCCTCAAAGATTCCTTCATGACTGTGCCGCCCATAAGAGTCATGCTCGTGATCGCCGACAAACTCCACAGCGTCCAGATAAGCGGGACGTCCAAAGTAATGCTCATTCCTTTCTAAAATGCATGGACCCGTCACAGCTACGAACTTCGCCAAGCGAAACGGGCCAGTACCCACCGGCAATACATCGTTCCAAGTATGAATATATTCAGGATCACCGTTCCAAAACCTCGCCCAGTCAGCCTTCCAACTCTCTACGTTTTCTCGTTTGAGTACGGACGCTACAGGATCCGCCAGAAGCGCAAGAAAATCTGGCCGTGGCTCATTTAGTCCGACAATCAAACGGCGTTCATCAACTACCTTGACACCAGTCAACTTTAAATCTTCGCCCTGTGCAACCGATACGGCACCATTGATCGCACCAAGGACTTCAAAGGCCCGATCAGAGCCAGTGCTAGGCCTCAATGCCCTTTCCCAACTCCACTTGACATCGCTAGCTGTCAATGGACTGCCATCGCTGAATTTCAAATCGGGTCGTAACAGAAACGTGAAAGTCTTACCACCATCTTCAATCTGGAACGATTGTGCCAAGTCTGATTGAACCGGATTCGAATCACTGTCAACTATCTTCGTGAGCCCGTTGTATATCTCCGAATACAGCATACGCGAATCCGGATCGAAGCCGATCACTGGGTCGGGAATCCAGACGTTACCTGTCGGAAACCTTAAGAACCCACCGAACTCGCCTTCACCGGCCTCAACATCAGGTTCAGTTTCAGCAGGCGTAATTACTAACTCGAATCCCTCAAAAACAGACTGTTCGTCGGAAACCATGTTCTCAGCCATGCGTGATTCACAGCTAAAAGCTAACAACAAAACACAGACCATGACTACCCCGACCAATCGACGTGGCCAAGCGAGGTCAGTTCCAGCAACAGGTTCTCGTATCTGTGAGTTCTTCATTTTCAACGAGTATGTGATCGATCTTGGCTGACATTCGCGTTAATGCTACCAGTGACAATCTTAAGCGCTATCCTCAGAATTACATGTTTTCCCGGCTGTTGACAAACATCTAAATGAATGATAATTTATCCCGACGACGACACTAACAGAAAGGAAAATGAAATGAAAAGTGTCTTAAATCGAGTTGTCGTATTCGCCTTGGTGATCCTTGCCTTTGCAGCATTCTCTGGCACGATCCCCATCAACGAAATTTCGTCGATTCGCGCAGATTACACGACGGATTACGCAATAGTATCGGTTGATTCCGACGATTCGTTTCAAAGTAGAGTAGATACTCCAGACAACGACATTGGCAACACGGTATCCCCCCACTGCGGTTGGCATGTCCAGTACGACAAAATCCTAGTTAATGGTCCGGACGGGAGTTACTGGAAGACAGTGAAGAGATACACTTGGATTTGTTAGCGATCTGAGTCATTTCAAAGTTCGTAAGGCATCGGGGGCAGGTTATGAACTGCCCCCGACGCGTTCATGTGCCGCACTGGCTGAAAGGAAGACACAATGATTAGTGCCCAACATCTGTTGCGAACGTTAGTTCTGACTGTCCTAGTGTTTGCCACGCTCGGAAGTCTAACCGAGGAGAAAATTGATTCGCCGGTTCAAGCGCATTACACGACGGATTACGTATTAAAGTCGGTCAATTCTGGCGATTCCGATTCTTCCGTTAAGAATAAATTGAACTTAATCGAAGAAGACGATCAAGAAATGGTTGATCCACATTGTGGTTGGCACATTAAGTACAAATGGGTATATTTCGACGATGGCACTACTAGTTGGTGGGAGAGAATCGCGCACAAAGTATGGAAATGTTAATCACACACAGTGAATCGATCAGTCCATGATAACAAGGGTTGTCGCAGGGGCGGTTGGCAAACCATCCCTGCGAGATGCATATAACCCCTCAAACCCCCAACTCCCGACGCGCCTCATCCACGCTCATAATTCCCGCGCCGACCAGCGTCGCCAATCTCTCCGCACGGTCCGACTGCGACTCCTGCACCGCCTCGACGTCCGACAGGTTGAAGCGCACGACCAACTCGCCGACGAACCGCTCAAAGTGCGGAGTCAGACGGTGATTGATCCCATCCTCGAGCATCTTCAACTCCGGGATGATCGTGTTGCGCCACAGGAACTGCTCCATCGTCCGCACGTTCGCCAGCGTCGCATCCTCGAACTCGCTCAGGAACACCTTTGGCACGCCGAAGGCTCGCGACACCTCCTCAACCGACCACTGCAACGCGGCAATGAACTCCATATCCGAGTGATTCGCACCCAGACGTTTCATGTCTACGCCACTGCTCAAGATCATCGGACGATGAGCCGAATCCGGATCCGCCAGCCGCATCTCCCACGCCTCCAAGAGCCGGTCGATCTGGTCCTCGCTGCCCACTGCCGCCCTAATTGTCAGACGACTAATCAGACGGCGGGGCGCATCAGCGTCACCCTCAGCATCAACAACCTCCTCTCCATCCGCAACACCTTTGCCGTTGCCAAGCCCAGCCTTACCGTCGCCGACGGGTACCACCCCGGTTCCGAGCCACTTGACAACCACCCCGCCGATCCGATCCGGCCGCAACGCAACATCAGCATCACGACCAGCAAATACTTCCTTCTGCCTCACGACATCCTCCTGATTTGCGACACCGGCAACTCACCCATATCGCCAATACATACGTTCTAATTTGAAGAATGCCACACACATCCCGCCATCGCAACCCCGAAACGTCACAATTTCTGAAAGTTTTTCTTCACCATCGCCCATGGGAATCTGTACCCTCCCCTTCGCGAAGCCAGGGGAGGCGAGCAAGCGAAGCGAGCGGGATATGCCCGCTGCGAGAAGGCGGAAAGACGACAGTCAGTCCCTCTCCCTAGATAGGAGAGAGTGTCCACCCAAACCAACCACCACCCCTTCCAACTGCAAACCTCAAAACCCATCATTCCGATCATTCATAAATCCTTCGCATCCTAGTTCACCTCCAGTGCGTTAACATCATCAAAGCCAACAACTGACCCGCACACTTACCACGAAAGGCTGCAACTCAATGGCTGATCGATCCTTCGAACCCGTTGACGTCTCTGACGACATCCTAGACCGCTTCCGCAAGCTCCCAATCGCCACCACCTGGGCCGCCGTCGCAAACGTCGCCGGCGTTCCGCT
>JAAXHR010000205.1 GCA_012270805.1 Dehalococcoidia bacterium | reverse complement strand
GGAATCAGCAACGCCGCCGTCCGAGATGGCGACTGGAAGCTGGTGCGCCCCGCTCTACCGTTGCAACCCGCGACAGCTGAAGATCAGCGATTGGCCGACGAGTACGTGTTGATGGACATCTTGTACAAGTACGAACCAGAGCGAGTGCCGAGTATATTCGATTGGCCGGAACCCAAACGCGTCATCGATGATCCGCCGCGTCCGGAACTCTACAACATAGCCGATGATCCCCTGGAGATGCACGATCTATGGGATGAACATCCGCAACTCGGGGCCAAGCTGCTGAATGATCTAGAGAACTGGTTCGACGAGGTTGAGAGGGAGCGAAGGACGATTCCGGACGACGAACGTATCGGGGTTTAGCGGAGCGTCTGAATTAACATTGAGTGTGCGAGATGCCGCCGTTCCGCGTCTCTAACTGTTGCCAACGTAGCTCAGTGGTAGAGCAGCAGTTTCGTAAACTGCAGGTCGTGGGTTCGATCCCCACCGTTGGCTCCACTGCTTCCTGAAGAAATGTGCACAATTTGGCTTGCCGGACGGTAATCAGGGGCTCAAATCCGGCGAATGCTAGACTCGCACCAACCTCGAAGCCCGAAACCCCACTCGAATTGATGGAGCGAACATTTTGAGCGAGCAGTTGCTGATCGCCGAGCAGCCCGACCTGAAGAACGCGCTGATGATTGCGGCGTGGTCTGGCTGGTCCGACGCTGGGGAATCGGCTACTCGTGCCCTCCATCATTTGACTCAGGAGCTTGACACCACAAAATTCGCTGAAATCGATGCTGAAGAGTTCTACATCTTCACCGAGGAGCGGCCACTCGTCGAGAACGCGTCCGACGGTGGGCGGCGTTTGATTTGGCCTAAGAACGAGTTCTACTATCTGAAATCTGCCGGCGACAACCCGCTAGACATCGTTTTCTTCATCGGCACCGAACCTCATCTCAAGTGGCGGACTTACACATCCCTCGTCGCTGATGTCGCAAATGCGATGAACGTGGACATGTTGGTAACGGTTGGCGCGCTCTTGGACGAAGTGCCCCATACTCGCTCAGCGGTCGTGATGAGCACAACGGTTTACGAGGATCTTGGGCCTAGGTACAAACATGTCGACTACGCCCGTCCCAATTATGAAGGGCCTTCGGGCATGACCTCCGCCACCATGGACACCTTCGCGCGGCGCGGAATAATGTCGGCCTCCATCTGGGGGCACGCTCCTCGCTACTTGCAAGGTGCGCAGAATCCAGCCATCACGCTGGCGATCGTGGAAGAGATTCAGCAGTTCGCCAACTTGACGGTCGGAACTACTGCTCTCCAACAGGAGGCAGAGGATTTCAGAACGCGGGTGGATTACGCCCTCCAAAACACGCCGAAGGCGGTCGAATACGTCCAGACGCTCGAGGAGCGGTACGACTCTGAGTTGGAGGTTGCTGACGATCCGGAGCCGGCTGCACTTATCGACGAACTTGACGAATTTCTGCGAACCCGCAATCCCGACGAAGGTGAGGAGTTGCGGAATTAAAGTTGGAATCCACGAGCTGGAGAACGCGTTCACACAAAAGCAGCAATGCGATAGGCTGAGAGACGATCATGAAACAAGTAACCTTACTGGGCGTCGGACAGATCGGCGCATCCATCGGCCTCGGCTTGCGCGTCGAGCACGCCAAAAAGTATCACGTCGTCGGCTACGATCCGGACCAGGACATTCACTCACGAGCGGAGAAGATCGGCGCAGTCGACAGCGCGGAGTGGAACCTCGACACTGCCGTCCGCGATGCCGACGTTGTGATCATTTCGCTGCCGGTGACGCGAGCGTACGAGACGCTGGAAAACATCGCGCCGTATGTCTCTGACAATGTGACGATTACCGACACGTGCAGCACCAAGCGTTCGATACTCCGATGGGCGGAGGACATCCTGCCGCAGCACGCTTCGTTCGTCGGAGGTCACCCGTTGGTGAAAGCGGACGCCACTGGACGCGACGAACCCTCTCCGTATCTTTTCACTCAGGCTCCGTACGCGATCATCCCGCATCCTAGGAGCCGGCCATCGGCGATTCGTGATGTTCAAGAGGTCTGTACAGATCTAGGTGCGCGCCCGCTGTTTATGGACCCTGACGAGCACGACAGCTTCTCTGCCGCGGTCGAGGGCGTTCCAGCATTCGTCGCCGCCGCCGCGCTCAACGCCGCCGCCGATTCTCCATCTTGGCACGAGATCAGCAAATTCGTCGGCAAAGATTTCGTTTCGATGAGCCAACCGATGGCCAACGATCCGGCTTGGGTCAATGGCATGGCGTCGACAAACCGTGACATGCTGATCTACTGGCTCGATCAGATCAACCTGAAGATCGCCGGTATCAAACGTGTGCTGGAAAACGATGAAGAGGTCGAAGATCCAGACGGCCCGTTGGCGGACATGCTGGTCAACGCTTGGGAGAACCGGTTGCGCTTGGACCTTGGCATTCAGCCGTCACCACCCACAAGCCGTCAAGAACCTGAGCGAATGCCAAGCAGCGGAGAAGCGACGGCTTCAATGCTTATGGGCGGTTTCATAATGAGGGCGTTCCGGGGCTCTCGTGACAAGGACGACCCCACCAAGTACGACCGTCGCAAGCTGTGACGATTGACCGTATTCGACCGTGCAGAAGGTTGATGGAACATGGATTTAACGGTTAGCGGGCCCCGCAGATTAGCTGGGGAGATCGTGGCGCCCGGTGACAAATCGGTATCTCATCGAGCAGTGATGCTGAACTCGATTGCCGAAGGCCAAGCGATTGTGAGGAATTTTTCGCCCGGTGACGACTGCACTTCAACGATGGGCATCATGCGCGCCTTGGGCGTCAACATTGAGCGGGCCTCCGCCGCTGACGGTTCGGGCGACACGTTGGTCGTAGAAGGCGCGGGTACTAATGGGCTACGTGAAGCTGAGGATGTGTTGGATGCTGGAAACAGTGGCACAACGATGCGTTTGATGTCCGGCATCCTAGCGGGTCGCGACTTCAAGGCGACGATGACTGGCGACCGCTCCTTGCAATCGAGACCAATGGGTAGAATCATCAAGCCGCTCTCGATGATGGGTGCGGTGATCCGCGGGCAGGAAAACAACACGCTAGCGCCGCTGGAGTTCGATGGCGGAGAGCTCAGCGGCATCGAATACGATCTGCCTGTTGCCAGCGCTCAACTTAAATCGGCGATCTTGCTTGCCGGACTACGCGCCGAAGGGAAGACGAGCATCTCTCAACCCGCCACGTCTCGAGACCATACGGAGCGCATGTTGTCGGCGATGGGAGCCGACATCAGCGTCGACGGCCTAGATGTCACGGTTGGTCAATCAGAAATCAATTGTGTCGATGTTGATGTGCCCGGTGATATTTCTAGCGCTGCTTTCTGGATCGTCGCGGGATTGGTCCATCCGAACTCGGAAGTCGTGATCAAGAACGTTGGAATCAACCCAACTCGTGCAGGCGTAATCACGGCGTTGCAGGACATGGGCGGCAACGTCGACCTTGTCAACGAACGCGACGTTGCGGGGGAGCCGGTTGCGGATATCGTAGCTACGTCAAGCAACCTGCGCGGCACTGAACTTGCGGGGGGCATCATGCCGCTGCTGATGGACGAGGTTCCGGTTATTGCCGTCGCGGCTGCGATGGCGGAGGAAGAGACCGTTATCCGAGATGCCGCCGAGTTACGCGTCAAGGAGACTGACCGCATCAGTGCGACGGTGGATTGGTTGGTTGAGGCTGGCGTCGAAGCGGAAGCGCGTGACGATGGCATGGCGATCGTGGGTTCAGGTCGGATCGCCGGCGGCACGTTCCAGAGTCAGGATGACCACCGCATCGCGATGGCATTGGGTATTGCGGCGATGGTTTCAGACGATCCGATAACGGTTGTGGACGCGGGTTGTGCGAGCATCTCGTATCCCGAATTCTGGGACGAACTCGAATCGTTGGGTGGCATCGTTGACTGACGACGATGGTTCGGGGAATACTGACGACTTCACCCCGCTCGTTGTCGTCATATCTGGACCTTCGGGCGTCGGAAAGGACGTGTTGATCGAGGGTATGGCGGGACGCGGACTCGACTATCACTTCACAGTTACCGCTACTACGCGTGACCCGCGACCAGGAGAACAAGAAGGCATCAACCACCACTTCTTGAATGTCGACGAATTCGAGCGGGCGATCAGGGATGACGAGTTGTTGGAATGGGCTCGGGTTTACGGAAACTACTATGGCGTGCCTAAACAGCAAGTTCGGGATGCTTTGTCGCGGGGTAAGCACGTAATCATCAGAGTCGATCTTCAAGGTGCGTTGCGGATCAAAGAACTCGCACCCGAAGCGCTGATGATATTCATACATCCCCCGAACATGGAGGTGCTGCGGGAGAGGCTTGAACGGCGTGGCGTCAACAGCGAAGCGGACATCGCCACTCGGCTTGCCGCAGCGGCTAACGAGATCGGTCAGTCCGAAGCGTTTGATCGCCAAGTCGTCAATCAAGAAGGTAAATTGGAAGCCGCGGTCGACGAAGTTATAGAAATCGTTTACAAAGAGGCTCACCGTGTGCCGCCGCGGATGGTCAAGATCTGATGAACGGAGGATCGTTCAAACCACGCATGAAGATCGTAATCGCTCCTCAAGAATTCAAGGAAAGCCTGCGAGGCGTTGAGATAGCCCAAGCGATGGAGGAAGGCGTGTTGCGCGTCTGGCCGGATGCGGAGACCTTGCTGGTACCTGTCGCTGATGGCGGAGACGGCACGTTGCAATCGCTGGTCGACGCGTCCGATGGCGAGTTGATGACGGCCACAGTTGACGATCCGTTAGGGCGACCTATCGAGGCGGTTTGGGGCGCGCTGGGAGATGGCAGAACCGCAGTGATCGAGATGGCACGATCGTCCGGGCTTACGTTGTTGGACCCGGACGAACGGGATCCTCTAATCACGACGACGTACGGCGTTGGACAACTGATGTCGCTAGCTCTAGATGCTGGCTATCGCCACTTGATAATTGGCATCGGCGGAAGTGCTACGAACGACGGCGGCGCGGGCATGGCGCAAGCCCTGGGAGCCAACCTGTTGGACGCGGACGGCAACGAACTTGCGAGAGGCGGTGGAGCACTCGCGAACTTGAGCGAGATCAACGTTTCAGGTTTGGACCCACGCCTTGCGAACACGAAAATCGATGTTGCGTGCGATGTCAACAACCCGTTGTGTGGCGAAACTGGGGCATCGGCGATTTTCGGCCCTCAGAAAGGCGCAGATGTTGAAACTGTCGCCTACCTTGACAACGCGCTGCTCCGCTATGGCAATCTACTGCAACACGACCTCGGACGTGACGTGATGGAGGTGCCGGGTGCGGGTGCGGCCGGTGGGCTAGGGGCAGGTCTGATGGCGTTCACCGATGCTCAACTTCGTCCGGGAGCGGATATCGTGATCGATGCATTGAACCTAGATGCCAGACTCGAAGGAGCGTCGCTAGTGATCGTCGGCGAAGGACAGACAGACCGCTCGACCGTTTTCAACAAAGCTCCGGTGGCGGTGGCTCAAAGGGCGCGAGCACTAGCGATTCCGACGATTGCAATATCAGGGAGTTTGGGAGATGGTTACGAGCTGGTGCATGAGCATGGCATCGATGCTGCTTTCAGCATCTTGGACTGCTGCATGACGTTAGAAGCCGCGATGTCAGATACGGCGGAGTTGGTTACGAAGGCGACGGAGCAAGCCTGCCGGGCGTTGAGCGTAAACGTCCGAGCGCAGCATATGCCCGCCTAGCCGACCAGAACCATGTGTGTCTCGACCGGGCCGTGAATGCCATGCACGATGGTCGCTTCAATGTCGCCGGTACGTGAAGGACCGGAAATCAGGTTCATCGCCGCGTGCCGTTCGCCGCTGTTCAGGTCTACGTGTTCGAGCAGGAAGAGTTCGTCGAGGGACGGCAGGACTTGACCGCGTTTGATCACCGCGATATGGACTGGTGGTGCAAGCGAGATGAGTCGCGACACACCCTTCTTCGGGTGGATAACCAGTGTCCCGGTTTCAGCGATCACGTAATCGCCTCCCGTGATGCCAACGTGAGTTCGGAAAACTTCCTCTCGATGTTCCGATCGCAATTCGTCGCGTTCTTGTTCGGACATCTCGTCGTTGAGAGTCATGTCGCGCAATTCGACGCCTGCACGTTCTAACACCGGATCGATAAGGGCTTCGTCAAGCACTTCGTGACCGGAGCGCAACGCCTTTTCGGCACCGATGTCGTGGCATATTTCGGCGATCATGTCGCCAACGTCCTCCATGGTCTCTGCGCGGTGCACGTTCCATCCAGCGGTTGCCAACGCTTCAGCAGCATCGTCGAGCAACTCTGCCGATCGTACGGTTGCGTCAGTGCGCGTCTCTTCGGCGGCAATTTGGGCTTCTGCCAGATCGGGATAACGCACAGGAGTTGGACCGACATCTATCGGTGGCACGGTGCGGCCCAAGGCGGCACTGATGTTTGATAGGAACTCTTTGCGGTCCATGATGGAATTGCTACTTGGGCTTTACTTTGACGAAAAGTGCCGAATCACTTGCCGCGTGTGGAATGCGGAAACGATCAACTGGATCACGCCGAGGATTAATATCAGGATTCTCAACCAAGTGGGCTCTGTGAGGAAGAATCCACCGAGAACCACGGCGACGACGCCAACGATTATGCCGATGATGTATCTCGGGATGCTTGGCACGTATTCGTTTTTTTCGGTCGAATTTTTGTCGTTCATGATTTACTCTCAATCGATGCTCGGGCGAATTCAGCTTCCATATTTGTCTCGTTTTCGTTGGGCGAACCACTTGCCGAATGACTCGGATGCCGGTGCCGGGAAGTCCCTGCTGTCGGTCCATCCCGATATCGGCGGGGGAACTTTTTTCATCCATCCGTCCTTCTTCAATGGTGCAGTCACGATCTTGCCAACGCTCGACCCAGCTTCGAAGCGTGAGCGGCTCATCATTCCTTGACGCCATGCCTTCCAAGTCACGCGCTCGCCAAATCCCGATGCCCGTTGTTGAAGATCGGGCTCACCTTGCGCGGTTTGCGACCGCAGTTCAAGCAACATTCGGGGGATGTTTATCTTGACGGGGCAGGCTTCATGACACGCCCCGCAGAGCGACGAAGCCGCAGGTAGCTTTGCGCCGTCTTTCAAGCCCGTCAATACCGGCGATACGATCGATCCTATCGGCCCCGGGTACACCCATCCGTATGAGTGTCCGCCCACCTTTCTATACACGGGGCAAGAGTTCATGCAGGCACCGCAACGGATGCAGTTCAACGCTTCGCGCAACGACTCGTCTCGCAACAGCCGATCTCGACCGTTGTTCATGATCACGAGGTGGAACTCTTCCGGCCCGTCCTCTTCGTCGTGCGCCCGTGGACCGTTGACCATCGTGACATATGCGGAGATGCGTTGGCCGGTGGCAGATCGGATAAGTATCCGCAACATTGCGCTGAGATCGGCGGCGGACGGTACGAGCTTTTCCATACCCATCGCGGCGACGTGGATACGCGGCATGGATGTGGCCATCCGACCATTGCCCTCGTTGGTCACGAGAACGATGGAGCCGGTTTCCGCGACGGCGAAGTTGGCTCCGGTGATCGACATGTCGGCACGCTGGAAGACCGCGCGTAGCATTTCGCGCGCTTGACGAGTCAACTGTTCGGCAGTTTCCCGGCGTTCCGATTTCGACTCCTCAGCCAACAGTTCGGCAACTTGCGCCTTCGTTTTGTGGATGGCGGGGGCGATTATGTGGTACGGGGCTTCGCCTGCCAATTGAACGATGTACTCTCCCAAGTCGGTTTCGACGACTTCGATGCCATCGGCTTCCAGGACGTGGTTGAGGCCCATCTCCTCGGAGACCATCGATTTGCTCTTGATCACCGTCGCGACATCGTTTTTGGCGGCGATGCCGCGGACGTATGCGTTGGCATCGGAGGCATCGCGTGCGAAATAGACGTTTCCGCCGTTCTTCTCGACGTTGGTTGCCAGCATGTCGAGGTAGTAGTCGAGATTGGCGATCGTGTGATCCTTGATGGCCTTGCCGAGGGTGCGCTGGGCTTCCCAATCCTCCGTATCGCCCGCGGCTGATAAACGTGCTTGGTGGAATCCGTTGTAGACGACTTCGTGGGCTTGTTGGAGTCTGACATCAGCCAGCGCCCGTGAAGCCGCGCTACGAAACTCTTTTGTCGTCGATTTCACTG
>JAAXHR010000403.1 GCA_012270805.1 Dehalococcoidia bacterium | reverse complement strand
CGTCGTACGGTGTTAGTAAGGACGCGAGATTAAATGACCGAGTTATTTATAGCCATCGGCGCTGGAGTGCTTGCACTCTTGGTCGCAGCATTCCTCTTCAGGTTGGTCACCAACCAACCGTCCGGCGGTCATGCTGTGCAGGAGATTGGCACTTTGATTCAGGAAGGCGCAATGGCGTTCCTCCGCCGGGAATACACGATCCTAGCCGGATTCGTGGTCGTTATCTTCATCGTCCTCGCGGTATTAATCGACTTCAACCTCACCGGCAACTCGACCATTGAAGATCTGATTAGCCACGGCAATCTTTCGGTCACCGGCCCCTGGACCGCCATCGCATACCTCGCCGGAGCCATCGGTTCTGCGCTGGCCGGTTACATAGGCATGAACATCGCCGTGCGCGGCAACACTCGCACTGCGACTGCCGCCGAATCCGGGTTGAACCCTGCTCTCCGCATCGCCTTCAACAGCGGCGCAGTCATGGGCCTCACAGTCGTCGGTATCGGCATCTTCGGCGTGACCGTTCTTTGGCTCATCTTCGGCAACCCGAACGTCATCGCCGGCTTCGGTTTCGGAGCATCGTCGATCGCTCTCTTTGCCCGCGTCGGCGGTGGGATCTACACCAAAGCGGCAGATGTCGGAGCTGACTTGGTAGGCAAGGTCGAGGCTGGACTACCTGAAGACGACCCGCGCAACCCGGCAGTCATCGCTGACAACGTCGGCGATAACGTCGGCGACGTCGCTGGCATGGGCGCCGACCTCTTCGAGTCTTATGCCGGATCCATCATCGCCACGATCGCCCTTGCATGGACCGCCGCTAACACTGTCCCAGATATCGATACCCCGAAAATCGTGCTGCCTATGATGCTCGCTGGCATCGGCATCTTCGCCTCGATCATAGGAACATCGATCGTCAGAACCAAAGACGATGCCACAATGGGCAACCTCCTCTGGAGCCTACGGTTCGGTATCTTCGGCGCCGGGATACTCGCCCTTATCGGAACTGGCATCTATATCCTGATGAACGATTCGCTCGGCTTCGACCTATTCTGGGTGATACTCACTGGGCTAGTCGTTGGTCAGGTCATCGGCACTGCGACCGAATACTTCACGTCATACGAATTCGCACCCGTGAAGTGGATCGCCCAGCAATCCCAAACCGGCCATCCTTCTACAATCATCGCAGGTATCGCAATAGGTCTCTACAGCACGGTCATACCAACGATTGCAATCGCCGCAGGCATCTGGATCGCATACGAATTCGCCGGCCTCTACGGCATCGGTCTCGCCGCGGTCGGCATGTTATCCACCCTCGGTATCACATTGGCAACCGACGCCTACGGCCCGGTCGCCGACAACGCGGGCGGCATCGCCGAACAAGCTGGCCTCGACCCTGAGGTCCGCGAACGCACCGACTCATTGGATGCCCTCGGAAACACAACCGCGGCAACCGGAAAAGGCTTCGC
>JAAXHR010000442.1 GCA_012270805.1 Dehalococcoidia bacterium | reverse complement strand
AAGCATCGACGCAAGTTGCCAGGCGGTGCCGCATGCACGATCACGATGAGCAGCATGATGGATCGACTTGCTATGCTTCATCGTGTCGATCTGCAACGCACTCCAGTCGGGTTCAAGTTCGTCGGACCCGCTATGATCGACAATGCCTGTGTTCTCGGCGGCGAAGAGAGTGGTGGTTACGCGTTCGCCGGACATGTTCCTGAACGCGACGGCCCATTAAGCGCGCTCTTCTTCCTAGAGAGCATGGCGATGTCCGGCAAGTCGCCAACGGAACTGCTCGCCGAAATTCACGAAATCACCGGCCCGCACACCTTCCGCAGAATCGATATCGAGTTCACACCCGACCAACGCGAACGGATCGCGACGGCACTAGCAGGTAACTCCCCTACTGCGTTAGGCGGTATCGAAGTTGTCAGCGAAGATCGACGCGATGGCGTTCGGCTTGACCTCAGTGATGGAGGATGGGCGGTAGTGAGGATGTCGGGCACTGAACCGCTCGTTCGGATTTATGCCGAGGCATCGAGCGTCGAATTGAGGGATGCGGTTCTAGACGATTTCCGGATGCATTTGGGCGTATAAGATCGCCAACATTTGCGCCTAGATCGGCGACCAAGTCGGCTTTCCATCCTCCTCAACGACTTTACCGATGCTCATGCCGGTCGACAGGTGGCCAGTTACCACAGTCCAGTTTTCGGACATCGCGCGCCACAGGAGCCATCGGCGTGATGCGGTGGATAGGTCGGTGCGCCAGTCGAATACGGGGCACCAGTGCTGTTCTCGGATTTGCGCGACGTTGTGGAACAGGTCACCGGTCAGGACTGCGGTTTCGCCGCGCGATTGGACGAGCACGCATTGATGCCCAGGCGTGTGACCATTCGTCGGGAGAAGCGTCACTCCATCCATCAACTCGAGTTCGCCGAGTACCAGCTTGAGCTGGTCCGTCGATTCGAGTGGAGCGACGTACGCAATGAAATCGTCGTTCCCGTTGGAGGGATCGCTGTAGTAGATCCAATCGTTTTTGGCGACGTGGTAAGTTGCGTTCGGGAAAGTGGTGGTTGCGGTTTCATCATCGCTCTGCAAATTCCAACCGATGTGGTCCCAGTGGCAATGTGTAGTGACAACGTTGTCGACATCAGATGGTTCGACGCCAAGGGACGCTAGATTCGTCAACAGATCCCCCTGCGGTGGACCGTGCTCATAGGGACCCGGTCCTGCACCTGTATCGACCAAGACGTTTTCGCCGGTGCCGTCGGTACGCCGGATCAAGTGTCCGCGCCATTGTGCCTGCCAATAACCATCGGGGGAGAGAGCGTAGTCGCGGTGCGGGTCCCACTCGGCGCTAGTCACATCTACGAACACGTCGGCGGGATTACGACGCAATCCTATGTGATCGTCAACGACTGAAATCTGGTAATCGCCGACGACGATTTGCGTTGAACCCATGCTATTCACCCTCCGCTCGTGTGGTGCCGAAAACCTTTTGCGTTGTGAACTCTAAGGTTCAAACACTTCGATGAAAATCGCCGATTCGTTTCCGTCGACGGAGATGCTGCTCATTTCACCTTCGCCTGAGTAGACCACATCGCCTTTGCTGGCTCGAACGACATCTCCGCCAAGATGGAACCCGACGTTGCCACGCAACACTACCCACCATGCCTCCTGTTCACCAGACATAGATGCCATGGGGCCACCCGGCAGCACGTGCCACATATCGACGCGGTTCCGCTGGTCTAGGATCACCGTCTCTCGCCAATCTTCTTCCAATCCGTGACGGTCGATCATGTATGGCAATGGTGTCAATATACGGTTCGGCGGTTCCCAATGGTCTTCCAAGGGGATGGTACGCGCTGGCTCCAGGCCTTTCAGGTCGTGGTTAGACCCTGGTTTGCCGGTCACCATCCT
>JAAXHR010000296.1 GCA_012270805.1 Dehalococcoidia bacterium | reverse complement strand
CAGTTCCGAAACCTCGCCCTGTGCGATCAGCTTCCCTCTGGAGATGATGGTCACGCTGTCGCAGACCTGCTCGACCTCGTGCAGCAAGTGGCTCGACAGAAGCACTGTACGATAGCCGTCGCCGAGACTGCGAATCAGTTCGCGCACCTCGATCATCCCTTCAGGGTCCAGGCCGTTTGTCGGTTCGTCAAGGAAGACAAGGTCGGGGTCGCCAAGGAGGGCGAAGGCGATACCCAGCCGCTGCTTCATCCCGAGAGAGAATGTACGAAACTTCCCGTCGGCGCGACCAGTGAGGCCCACACGGTCTATCAGTTGGTCCAGCTCTTCTGGTGAGCCACGCCCGGAAATGAGTTGGAAGTAGGCCAGATTCTCCCGCCCTGTAAGGTACGGGTACATGGCCGGGCTCTCGATAACCGCGCCGACTCGCCGCAGCAATTCGTCATGTCGGCTGGCCGAGCCGAACAGGCGGAAGCTGCCCGCCGTTGGCCTCAACAAGCCAAGTAGCATCCCCATCGTCGTCGTCTTACCTGAACCGTTCGGCCCCAGCAGTCCGTAGACGTGACCTCGTCTCACCTCCATAGAAAGGTTGTCGACGGCGGCGTATTTGCCGAATCGTTTGGTCAATCCCTCGGTCTGAATTACAGAGTCATCTGTCAAATGTGACCCCCTTAGCTACGAGCCCAATAGGTCAGTCGAATCACCTCGGCTTGAGCTTGATGGGCCAAGGGTGGCCTTGACCCACAGAGAGAATCAGCCTGACCAGCATCTCTTGGTTGTATCGAAGGAAACAATATGGTACACGTCGTTCTCTAAACTTACACGCGCTGGCATTGCCGGCAACCTACAAAGGGTCTACAGGCCAAACACTTTTCGCTAGACCGAAAGGTAACGCGGACTCGAACTCCTGCGGAGCAGTCTACGAAGTCGATGCGAGCACGTTCCGAGCCGCAGTTGCCGTAGCTGGTGGAGCTGACGGGATTCGAACCCGTGACTTCCTGCTTGCAAAGCAGGCGCTCTCCCACTGAGCTACAGCCCCACAACTTAAGTCTATACACGCCCTTTTCGCAGAGTGAAAGAGGCGCGAGCAAGCAAAGCGACCCTCGCGGGGTATGTCCGAGCAGATCGGTGACAGGGTTTCCCCCGCTCGCGGGGTAAATGTCCGAAGGACAAAGGGGACTCTTCGCCCCGCCAACCGAGATTGGTTATCATTCACACAGACAAAATCCACGCCCAAAGATGTACCAGATCAGCCACAGATTCCATTTCATATCCGCCGTTTTCGGAGTCATATCGATGGCCGCGTTTTTGATCTCCTGCGGATCGAGCTATGGTGGAAACGATGAAAACGCGGAACAGAGTTTCCAGCAGGTCATGGATGTCGAGATGACGTTTGAGCCTGACGACCTGAACGCTATCGGATTCAAGAAGGCGCGTAGCTACGACCTCAAAGGTCTGCCGGGCGCGAGCGAGGCCATATTCGGATTTTGGCGCATCTCATCGGGCGACCCGATCGACTACGAGGTTCGCTTCTATGCGAATCACGCCGATGCAGTGGAACTTGGTACTGCCCTGGCTGAGGAAGGCTCTGGCGCCGATGCGGTCCTTGATGAGGACGAAGCAACCTACAAAGAAGGAGTCAAGGACCGTCGAATGATCGTGGGCTCCGGTATCGGCGGCGGTGCTCGTAGCGGCACGGGGCCCCGTTACGGCGGCTACGCGATATACAGCAACATCGTGATGCTTTGTGGAGGCGCGGCTGGTGAACAAGCGTTGGAGCGGTGCGAGGAGTTGGCGACGGCACTAAACGAAGCGTCGGGCAATTGAGCATCATGCACAAATGTCTCGTTTCCACGGTGCTGATGTTGACCGCGTTAGCGATAGGTTGTGGTTCAAGCGAAGGGAATGCAGGTGATAACTCAAGCAGTTCCGAGGTCGAGACCGAAACCCGGACTTTCAGCCGCGATGTGACGCTGTCTGGTGACGATCTGGTCACGCTGGGATTAAAGTCCGGCAAGAAGTATGATGTCTCCACGTTGCCCGGTGGCATCGAGGCACGACTCATGTACTGGCGAGTAAACAACGTCGCCGTAGAATATGAGACTCGTTTCTACGAGACGCATCAGGACGCAGTGACGCAGGGTACTGCTCCCGCGGAAGAAGGGAGCGGCGAAGACGCGATTATCGATGTGGATTTAGCGGTATACAAGGAAGGGATTCGAGATCGCAGGAAGGTTTTCAAATACCCAAATTCAGTGCTGAAACCGAAGTACGGCGCGTATGCGATCTACGGCAACATGGTCATTCTGTGCGAGGGGAAAGACGATGTCGAGGGGTGGGATCGATGTTCTGCGCTAATTGAGGCACTTGATAGTCGATGAAGGTTGAAAGCACATCGACGGAAAATTGATCGGAATGTTCAGAGGTCTCGCTTTAACTGCACTGCTGTTGACCACATTGGCTATAGGTTGCGGATCCAGCGATGGAGACGGGGGCGGTATTTCAGACGCTTCGGAAAATGAACCCGAAACTAGGATTTTCGACCGCAGTGTGACGCTCTCAAGTGACGATCTGGTCTCGCTTGGACTGAAGTCCGGAAAGAAGTACGACGTTTCGACACTGCAAGGAGGTGTTGAGGCGCGTCTCTTGTATTGGCGAGTGAACAACGTGGCCGTCGAATATGAGGCTCGCTTCTACGAGTCCCATGAGGATGCAGTGAGTCTTGGAACTGCGCCAGCCAAAGAAGGTAGTGGCGAAGATGCGGTCATCGACTCTGATGACGCGTTGTACAAAGAGGGGATCCGCGACCGTCGGACAATATTCGATTTTCGTGGCGCACCGAAGCCCAAGTACGGCGCATACGCCATCTACGCCAACATGGTGGTGTTGTGCGAAGGTCGCGACGATGCCGAAGGATGGGATCGTTGCGCCACGCTAATCGAAGCACTCGACAATCGATGAGACCAGCAGGCACTTTAGTCGTCTTGCTCGCAATCGTCGTGACGTTGTTCGCGTGCGGCAGTGAGCAGGTTACAGAGAAGTTGATCGAGCCTGGGGTCGCAGGCCCACAAACTCAACTCATCAAACCATCGGATCGGGTATTCGCGATCGATGATTTCGAGGCGGCAGGCTTGAAATACTCTAAGGATTACAAGACAGACGGTCTGCCGGATGCCACAAGTGTGTCGCTGTTCTTCTGGAAGGTCGATGGAACTCCAGTGCAGTACGAAGTCAGATTTTATGGCTCGCACGATGAAGCCGTTTCCTCGGGAATGTCGTATGCCATTGAAGGAGCCGGCCCCGACGCGGTAATCGACCCGGATTTCGCGAGGTACACCGAAGGGTTGAGAGATCGGAGGACGATCGTTCATACCCGTGGTTCGCCAACCCCTAGGTACGGAGATTTCGTCATCTACGGCAACATGATTGCCCTATGCGAAGGACGAGATGCCGAACAAGGTTCAGAGCGTTGCGCCCGACTCGTCGAGGCACTGGATTCGACTCCGGGCTTGGTCCGGGAGTGAGGGTGAAAACGCCCCTTTCATGGGCGAAAGGGGCGCGAGCCCAAAACACTAGACAACAAGAGCGGGGTACGCCCTCGCCAAAGAGACGCAGAGTTAGCGAATTGATAAGATATTTAGGAACATACACACATGCGTCAAAATACTGCAAAGCCCCAATTGCGGTAGCCCCCTATGTTCAGGAGCACTGAGAGATGATGCGAAAAAGAGTACAAATGCTCGGATTGCGGAAATTCGGGCTGATCACGCTGTTGCTGATGTTGGTATTTACTATCGCCTGCGGCAGTGCTGATCCTGATGAAGGCGATACCGGTGGCGCTGCTGGCGGTGATGCACCGGCGGCGGCTGAGGAAGTTCCGAGCGGACCACCCGGTGTAGAGATTGTTTCGACCGACGCCATGTACACCGAGGATGACCTCATCAACACACCCAACTTCAAGAAGAGCAAGAACTACAAGGTCGAAGGGCTTGACCAAGCAACAGCCGCCATCTACGGTTTCTTCGGACCCGACCCCTACGACCGGCAGGAGTTCGAAGCCCGGTTCTATCCTGACCACGAGACCGCCATTACCGTAGGTGTCGACTTCGCCGACGAGGCGACAGGGCCTGATGCGGTGATAGCCAAAGACATTCAGCGTTGGGATGAAGGATTGGTCCAGCGACGCGCATGCTCCGGCAACACTCGCGGCTCCCACCACTCCGGCAAGTGCGACAACGCCAAGTATGGCGACTACGTCGTGGCTGGCAACCTGGTGCTGCTCTGCCAAGGCAAAGACTCTGATACTTCACTCAACAACTGCAACGACTTGATGGAAGCCCTGCAGTCGCAGTGAGACTCGACGGGTCGCAGAAGCAAGACCTTTGCATAACCCATAACCCTCTCCTTTTTGCGCAGCAAAAGGAGGACATGGCGAGCACAGCGAGACGCAGGGGGTTATCGTTGCTCCTCGTCGCATCCTCCATATTCTTGGTTGCATGCAGCAACGTCGATTCGAACGATTCTTTCAGTTCCGGCGACTACGAGATCATCAGAAAAGCTACATCGGCACCTTCGACTCCAACGCCAGAGCCAGTCGCCAAGGAACACCAACCCACCACCGAGCGTCAACCCCAGATACTCACTGACGTTGGCGAATACTCGATCGACGATTTCGAAGCGTTGACCAATTTCAAGCTCAGCAAGAGTTACGACGTCGAAGATTTGGAGAGGGCTGAGAGCACGATCTATGGGTTCTTCGGTCCCGACCCGTACGATCGTCAGGAATACGAGGCGCGTTTCTACCCTGATCATGACACTGCGATAACTGTCGGTGTCGATTTCGCGAACGAGGCGACGGGACCAGATGCGGTGTTGGCCAGCGCTACCCAGCGATGGGATGAAGGGCTGACCCAAAGACGCGCTTGCGCCGCAAACACCCGTGGTTCGCACCATTCCGGCAGATGCAACATCGCGAAATACGGCGACTACGTGGTCGCCGGCAATTTGGTGCTACTATGCCAAGGCAGGGACTCCGAAACTGCTCTGAAAAACTGTGAAGCGCTTTACGCCGCCCTGCAGAACTGATATTGATCTACACCGAGGTCGGTATGACAAGAAACACAACGTCACTTCGCTTAATTTACGTTTTATCGATGGCGATTTGCTTGGGCGCCGCGATCGCTGTTTTTGCTGCGTGTGGTTCGGACACTGGCGGTAGCAGTGGGGGCAGCGATGCTCCGGCAGAAGGGAGCGGCGGGGATCCACGGATACGCAGCACCGACGGGACATACACCATCGACGACCTCAAGACTGCCGGAGTAAAGACGAACAAAGATTATGATGTCGAAGAACTGCCTGGAGCCGATGCTGCTTGGCGAGTCATCTTCAATCGGCTCGATTACGAGGTCCGTTTTTATCCGGACCATCAGACGCTAATGGACGAAGGCATACCGTACGTCGAACACGTCACCGGCGATGACGCAGTGGTCATCGGAGACGACGTAATCTGGGAAGAAGGCGCCAAAGACCGACGTCGTTGCAGCCGCGATGCCGACACACCCCACTCAGGCTGTGCGTACTCTCCTCGCTACTGGGACTACGTAGTAGTTGGAAACATGATCATGATGTGTGAAGGCCTCGAGAGCAAACAGTCCATCGAGAACTGCGACAACCTCCTCGAGCAGCTTCCGTAGTCAACCGTTGGCACACTCCGCCCCTTTCACAAGGTGAAAGGGGCGCGAGCGCAACGAGCGGGGTATGCCCAGGAACAGGTCTCGAAGAATCCGGGGTTATTCCCCAGATTCAACAGCTTCGATCAACTCGATGCAGTCGTCCGTAGAAACTTCGCACATCATTACGAGGTTGCCGGCGACCAGATATCCGCCGTAAACGCGCCTACTCGCAAAGCCTGAACCGTCATGAACTGTGCGGTCCAACGCTTCTTCCGCCGAAGCCGTCCCGTTGGTCATCGCGGCTTCATGAGACGCGTAACGCCGAACCTCTACATCTCGTCGGTTGAAGAACCCGTATCGCGCCTCAAGTGCGTTCGGGAGTGTCTCGACATCGTAGATCTGATGCTGCTTCCAACCAGCCTCAATGAACTCGTCATAGGTAAACTCCCGATTCGGTCGCGTCCAAGCGCTTATCTCCGGTCGGTCGCCGATCGCGGTAAGCGCCGTCTCGTCCGCTGGTTCGACCACCGATACCGCATCATCTTCGGACATATCACCGCCACATGCAAACGCTGCTGCAACTACGATTGGGACAACAATCGCGAACCAAGCCCCTTTCACGAGAAATCCGAGGAATCGGT
>JAAXHR010000105.1 GCA_012270805.1 Dehalococcoidia bacterium | reverse complement strand
GGCGACGCGCCAAAATGGTGGGCTCGATCGAAGTGCCTCAAGAAGCTTTCATGGCCGTCTTACAGCTGCGGAACTGAGGAACAGCTCTACAGTTCAGCAGCGAAGTCTACGATCATTTGCCGCATGGTCGGGTCTTTCGCGGCTTGGTGCAGAGTCGCACCGAACATGCCTTCTGGGACGCCCGCATCGTAGCGCGCGGCATCTACGATCACGCCGTGTGTCGGGAGCTCGTTCATGCAGTCGATGATGGCATCGGTGAGTTGGATTTCTCCGCCGGCACCACGACGCTGTTGGCTGAGGAAGTCGAAAACGGTTGGTTCGAGAGCATATCTTCCAATGATCGCGAGGTTGCTCGGGGCGTCTTCGCGTTTGGGTTTTTCGACCATTTCTTCGACGGCAATGACGTTAGGCTCGACGGACGTACCGGCGACGATGCCTTTAGTGTGGACATCGTCCCAGGAGGTTTCGGTGACGGCGATGACATTCCCGCCGTAGCGGTCGCGAACATCTAGGACTTGGGCGGTCGATGAGTGGTCGCCCCAAAGGATTTCATCGGGTAGCAACACTGCGAATGGTTCATCGCCGATGAAGTTTTTCGCGAGGAGTATCGCGTGGCCGAGCCCTAGCGGTTCGAGTTGTTTGATGGATGTGATGCGGGCGCGCGAGGAGATGTCTACCATCTGGTCTGCGAGCTCGTTACGTCCACCTTCTCGCAGCTTTCCCTCTAGATCGGGCATCGAGTGGAAGTATGAGCCGACGGGACGAGTATCTTCGACGATGGCGATGTCAGTGATTCCTGCTTCGACGGCATCGTCGACCGCGTATTGGATGAGCGGTTTATCGAGTACCGGAAGGAGCGCCTTTGGGACGCTACGAGTCACGGGCAGGAACCGGGTACCCAAACCAGCAACGGGAATTACGGCTTTTGTGATAACGGTATTTTCGTTGGAGTTGACCATTGGTTTCGAGTCTATCTGAGGCTTGTTTGAGCATCCGTATATCTGCCTATCGATACGTAGGAAGTGCGGCAATGGTTTACGATTCAAAGATGCGGTCGTGCCAAGCGGGGAGCTAGCGGTGCCCTGAACCTGCAATCCGCTCAGCAGGGCCGGAATCCTCGTGGAGGTTTCGCAGTTCGAACCGCTGGCATTCGACGCTCGGTGTTGAGAGTCGGGTTCTTGCGCGGCAGAGTCCCGTGAACCCCGTCAGGTCCGGAAGGAAGCAGCGGTAAGCGGATAGCCCTGGGCGACGCAGGGTGATCTGATTCGAGCCGAGGCGCTTGCCAAGTACGGGCTACATTCCGAATTCGAGGTGCGCGGCCGCATTGACCTGTTCCGATACCGAAATCGCCACATGCCGCGCCGACGACTAGGTCAACACTTCCTACGCGACAGCTCAGTCGCCCGACGCATCGTCGACGCGGCCGGTATATCGGTTGGCGACACGGTGGTTGAGATCGGGCCAGGCAACGGCGCGTTGACGCACTACATTGTTGACGCCGCTAGTTACGCCGATGCTCCTGTAGTGTTGGTTGAGATCGATCCGAAGTACGCGGCGAGGATGGAAGACAAATTCGCATCTAACCCTGATGTTCGAGTTGTCTGCGCGGATGCCAGGGACGTCGATTTCGACGGGTTGCCAGAGTTATCTCGTGGGAATCGATACAAGATTGTGGCGAATCTGCCTTACTATGCGGGGACGCCGATCGTGAGATCGTTTCTTGAACGCGAGCA
>JAAXHR010000333.1 GCA_012270805.1 Dehalococcoidia bacterium | reverse complement strand
ACACTGCGCCGGATCGTCGGATGGAACAACTATGAGCGGTCGATCGCTGTTAGACATCACAGGTGAGTCCAGATTCGGTGCGCCAACGGACTCCTGCCGCCACAGTCATGCTGGAGTGACACGAGTTCGACGCAACATTTCGAATTCAACTAGACGCGCTCTTCTTCATTGACCTGCGGTGCGGTCTCGAACTCGGCCATCACAGGAATCCCATCGTCATCGGTCGGTGCGTTCCTGGCCACGCGTTGTCGCAAAGTCGATGCGATTCCGGCGGCCTCGGCACGTATCTCGTCTAGACGCTGGCTAGTTGTGTCGAGAAGGTCTTCCATCTGTTCGCGAGCGGTGCTTGTGCGGTCTATGAATTGTTCGCGCGCTACACCGGTTCGATCCCAAAGCTGCTCGCGCGCACTGTCGGTGCGGTCCAGCAGATCGGCTCGCATTTCGGATCCAGACTTAGGTGCAAGCAACAGCCCTACTGCGAAGCCTGCGATGCCTCCTAGAATGACGCCTGCGAGAAAGCTGTCTCCACTTCCGTTGGCCATTTTATGCCTCCATTTCTTTCGTTTATTTGGGTGGGGCTTTATTCCTCACCCGTTCCCTGTTTCGTTGTCGCGTGAACGCCGTTTGAATCTTTGGCTTATCACATAACCAAGTGGGGTAAGCAACCACGTGACGAGGTTGAATCCGCCGCCGGAATTGTCCATTCCTGCGCCAGTTCTGCTTCGGACTCGTTGCCTAAATTCTGCAAGCGAATCGCGAGCCGCAACAATCGTATCCAACAGGCTGTCGACACGATCCATCGCTTCGTTCAATCGGCGCGTCGCTTTTCGCACACCAGACAGGATCAACAAGACCGCGATTATCAGCACGATGCAAACGAGAACGAAAGCGATATCCCGCGCGACCGCGGAGATACTTGTGATGTCGTTCAGATCCAACAATCGATTCCCGATTCGGTGAGACAGGGCGAGTGAAACGACGATCTACGAGCCCCTCATCACTATAGGCGAGATTCTATATGACCCTTATCCCGACGAAAAACGGAAAATGTTTTATTCAAACATTGTGCCAGGTTGGCAGCGACGGCAGAAGTTCGTGTCGCGTTGCCGTGATTTTACGGAACTGATGACAGTAGCGCATTTTGGACAGGGAGCTCCTGATTTGCCGTGCACGCTTAGAAATCTTCGCTCTTTCCGCGGGTGTTCCGCACCGAATATCTCTTGCAACTTCGTCACTGCTTCAGTCGGCACTTGGTATGTCGCCTCGTGTAACCGCGCAACCTCTTCGTCACTCAACCGCGTCACTTTTCTGAAGGGATAGATCCCAGCTTCCCAAAGCACCTCGTCAGCGTATGCGTTGCCGATCCCAGCTACCAGTTGCCCACGTGTCAGAACACCTTTCACTTCGCCACGGTACCGTTTCAGTGCCGTTGTGAAATCTGGGAAAGCAAGCGGTTCGTCGAGCACATCCGGCCCTTGATCTGCGACGCGCGTGATCTCTCCCAAGCGAGTCGACTCCAGATAGTAGATCTGCCCCATTCGCTTGGCATCCGTATACCGAATTTGTGAGGCATCCCCAAAGTTAATCGTCAAAATCGTCGATTTCAACATTCGCTTGCCGGGATCTGCCAACGACAAATCTCCGGTCAACATTGGACTGACGACCATCGACATTCCGCCGGACAAGGACATGATCAACAGTTTGCCCTTGCGTTCCAAGCCTTCAATCACGCGTCCTGCTACATCCTCGCTCAAGGATGAGCCCGTCAAATTCCTGATGACCAATGGACGCAACTCGCGCACCGCGGTTATCTCTAGACCGGTGACTCGAGGCGCTAGATACTCCCGTAAGGCGTGCAGATCAGGTGCTTCTGGCATGAGGTCATTATCCGCGATCGGAAGGACGATTAGTCCTTGAGGAGGTTGAGATCGCGCCCAACGGTTGCGGCGAGATTGATCGCCCCATGAAGTATCGTTGTATCTAGATGCCGCGGATATGTTTCAACTTCCTGGGGGCAAGCCCCACACGCGCTGCAATTCTCGTCGCGCTCGCGTTTTCAGCCCTTTTAGCAGCCCAAACCGCGTCAGCACAACCTCTGACTCTGACCTCTGGTCCCTACGTGATCGTCGCCGATGAAAACGTAGGCAACTATCGAGTGATAGTTCACCAGTCCCCCGAACGAGTCATCATCGGCACATTAACTTACGCTGTCCAAGTCCACGAACGAGAGACCGATGCGAGCGTGCCCGATGCCATAGTCAAGGTATATGCTACGCCGTCCGAACACGGTGTTCGGCAGGTGGCTCCAGCCCTCAACTCCCCTGCCGACCGTGAGTACTATGTCGGCCGTCTTGAGATGGAGGAGAAGGGTGTTTGGGCGATCGACGTGGTCGTTGAGCATCCTGAACTCGGCGAGGACACGCTCACGCTTGCCACCGAAGTGTTCGAGCGGGCTCGTGGCGGCGCAAACCTAGTGCTGGGCACCATCCTTTGGATTTTCGTATCGATCGCGTTCGTCGGTGCCACCTTCTACCTGGTCAGAAAATCGAAGCGTGCGAAGACTGATCTGGAGCGGATTCGCAATCGCGCCCAGTGATGGAATGAAGTAGTCGAGGGGTTGTAATGACGCAGATATCGAACGTTAGGATCAGGCACGTCTTCGGATCTTTTGAGACCGAGGGGGAGTTCTGGGAGGAGCGTCTGGCGATGCCGCTCGACGTGTATGAAGAATTCCGAGGTTCGAAACAGCGCGCGGGTGTGATGACCGATCAATCGCAGCTCAACCGCATCGAGCACGACGCGTACTTTGTTCAGATCGAAACCGACGACGGTGCGATTGGCATTGGCGGACCAGTAGAAGAGACCGTCGCTTATCTGGTCGCAAAACAACTCGCCTCTCTGCTGCTCAATCGCGATCCATTCGCAACGGAGTTCCTCTGGGACATCATGCATCGCTCGCAAGTACATGGACGACACGGCCAGGCGATGATGGCGATCTCAGTCGTCGATTGTGCGTTGTGGGACCTGAAGGGACGAGTTCTTGGTGTTCCGGTCTACACGCTACTCGGCGGACCTACAAGACAAGCGGTCCCGGCTTACGCCTCGATGCTCGGCTTCAATGTTACCGACATGGGCTTGGTCAGAGAGCGTGCCATGTGGGCCAAGTCTCTCGGATACACCGCGCAGAAATGGTTCTTTCGATACGGTCCGATGTCGGGCCACGATGGGTTGAAATCAAACATCGCGATGGTGGAGACGCTACGTGACACTCTCGGCGAGGGCTACGACATCATGCTTGACTGTTGGCAGGCGATGGATGTCAACTACGTCGTCAAACTCGCCGCCGCCATAGAGGATTGCCAACCGCGATGGCTCGAAGAGGTAGCGATGCCTGACCGCATCGATTCCTACCGCAAGATTCGAGAGAAGACCAACATCCCGATATCTGGCGCAGAGCACGAATACACTCGCTGGGGCTTCAAACGCTTCATCGATGCGGAGGCGCTAGACATCCTTCAGCCAGACATCTACTGGGCCGGCGGTATCTCGGAAACGTTGAAGATCATGGCGCTCGCAACGGCAGCAGACCTGATCACGATCCCGCACGGGCACTCATCACCCGCAGGAATCCACGTCTCAGTAACCCAATCGCCGATACACACACCGTATCAAGAGTTCCTGATCAAGTGGAACCGCATCCACCAACACTTCCTCGCCAGTCCTGTAAACCCGGTCAACGGCATGATTACCATCCCTACTACTACTGGTGTGGGAATGGATTTGGACGAAGACAAGATTGAGCGGGAGGAAGAGCCGGTATGGTGAGCGCCGACTTCTTGACACTTGTAACGTTACAGGTTACATTAAGAGAGATGATCGTCAGTTTCCGTCACCGTGGGCTTGAACGATTACACGTACGAGGCGATCGTCGACGCTTAAATCCTGATCATGTCGGAAAAATCGAACGCATCTTGGATCGTCTCGAAGTGTCGGAAAGTCCGGTCCAAATGGATTTGCCAGGTTTTCGACTCCACCGATTAAGAGGCAGGTTGGGCGACACATGGGCAGTGACGGTTTCCGCCAATTGGCGAATTACGTTTCGTTTCGAAGGTCGGAACGCGTCTGACGTGGATCTCGTCGATTATCACTGAGGAGCTGAGGAACATGACAAAAAACAATCCAACACATCCCGGGTTGAGCATCCGTTACGACTGTTTGGAGCCACTTGGACTTACTGTGACCGCTGGTGCAAAGGCCCTCGGTGTTAGCCGCAAGCAACTATCAGACTTGGTCAACTGCAAAGCCGGCCTCTCACCTGAAATGGCGATCCGCGTTGCCAAGGTATTCGGCGGAGATGCTAAGACGTGGTACCGATTACAGGCAACATACGATATCGCACAAGCCCTTAAACGTGCCGACGAAATCCAACTCGAGTCATCGTGGCCGCCACATGAACATGAAGAACAGGCGGTGGCCTGACATCTAGATCCTGTGTATAGGGTGGTTGGATGTCCCGGTTTAATCTTTGAATTTCTCAATGACCAAGCAGGCGTTCTGACCACCGAAGCCGAAGCTGTTCGACAGGGTTACGTCGACCTTCGTCTCTCGAGCCTCGTTAGGGATGTAGTCGAGATCGCAGTCGGGGTCTGGCGTGTCGAGGTTGATGGTGGGGTGAAGGACCTGATCTTGAATACTTCCGATGCATGCCATCGCTTCCATCGATCCTGATGCCCCGAGCGAGTGTCCAATCATTGATTTGGTGCTGCTCACTGGCACGTTGTATGCGTGATCGCCGAACGCTCGCTTGATCGCCAATGTCTCGGATTTGTCGTTTAGCGGCGTTGATGTGCCGTGCGCGTTGATGTAGTCGATATCG
>JAAXHR010000306.1 GCA_012270805.1 Dehalococcoidia bacterium | reverse complement strand
ACGTGATCTCGTCGAACGAGGTGTAGTACCAATCTTTCCAGCCGTGTTCCGGCAAGCCCGTGAAGATCATCAGGTTCAGCGGATACTCTTCGCACTCTGTGACCTTCCGGTGGTCGTCTCGGAACAGGAATGTGGGCTTGCCAAGGGCGATGGCGGCACCGAGTTCCACCATCACACCTTCGTCTGGCGGGATTCCGTTCAGGATCGCGAATATCGCATCAGCATCGGCGACATCCCGGATGTCGGCCTGTCCGATACGATACGCCCAACCTGGGGCCAAATTCGCCTCCTGATTATTCCGTCCAAACGGCTCCCACACCTCCAGTCCTAGCGATTCCAGCGCTTCTACGAACATCGGCAGGAGCATCCGTTTCTGTTGCTCCGAAAAGCCGTAGGGATTGGCTAAGTAAATTGTCTTCTTCATCTTGTGACTGGAGTGGCTATTAGGATGGCACACACGGGCGGTTGGCATCCCGGACCACCGGCACCCGATCCGCCTAGCGACTCCAACCCGCCCGGTAATACATAGGCGCGGGTTCAAGTGTCGAGATGCTGGACTGACGGACGAGATTCTCTGAGTGCAAATTGCGCGACCAGACTTGGTGGAGCTGGGGGGATTCGAACCCCCGACCTCATCATTGCGAACGATGCGCTCTCCCAACTGAGCTACAGCCCCGAAATGCGACTCTTCAATGGTATAACGGTGGCCCCTTTGTCCTTCGGACATTTCCCCCGCAAAGCGGGGGGACCCCGACCGCCTGTCTAGCACAGGCATACCTCGCTCGCGCCCCTTTCGCCCCACGAAAGGGGCGTATCTGGGAATGACGCGGGATTGCCCCTACGGTTCCGATGCTTCGGCTTCGGAGGTCGCTTCTTCGGCGATTGCAGTGAAGGTGGCTTCGACTTCTTCAGATACGGCAGTGATGGTCGCGCGCGCTGCTTCCGTCACCGCAGTCGCGGTCGCCATCGCATCTTCTCCAGTTATTCCATCGACGAGCTTCACATCAAAGATCAGGATGGCGTTGGCTGGTATACGCGGTGGAGAACCGGCTTGTCCGTATCCGAGATCGGGCGGGATCCGGATGCGTCTGCGCTCGCCAATGTTCATGTCCGCTAACGATTGTCGCCAACCGGGGATGACATAGGGCAGGAAGAAACGGGCTGCTCGTTCCGTGTTGTAAGTGGTCCCGAATACGCAACCGTCTTCTAGCCATCCGGTGTAGTGCACCTCGTATTGCCAATCATCGCCTGGGCTCGGACCATCGCCCTCCTCTAAGATGGTGTAGTCAACTCCGTTCGCGCCAGGCCGATAGTCGTCATCGGAAACTTCATCGAAAGTCGGCCCTGCAGACGGGTAGATCTCGTTCAAACAAGTGCGAGACGACTGCGTGGGCTCGACAAAAGGGATCACCAGATCGTCGTCACCAGGATTGGCCCCGCCGCCGCGACAACCGACGGCTGCGAGTGCAGCCACGACACCTGACGCGACGATGATTTGAACTATGATGGGCAGGATTTTGAAAGATGGGCTATGATGTGCCCCGTAGCTATTCACTTTGTGGAAGTAGCGGAATAGGCTTGCGGATTTGGTACGTGTCTGCATAGTTTCAACGCTATATCAAATGCGCTGAGTCTTCGGTTCACCCTCACCCTGACCCTCTCCCATCGAGCGAGAGGGGATGATGGGGTTGGCAGTTCATCTTCACTCTGACCCTCTCCTATCAAGGGAGAGAGGATTGCGGGGCGAAGGGGGCGATTAGTTTAGTGGTTGTTAATGATGTCCATGAAGCTCGCGGCACCTTCGTTGATCCACTCTGGAGTGTTGGTGAATAGGAGCTTGACGCCCAAATCTAGGAACCGTTCGGCGTTTGCTTTACCGCAGATGGCCCCCGCGGTGCGACCAGATGCCACAATGCGCCCATAGGCATCGTTCATCGTCTCGACAACATCCGGGTGGTTGATGTTGCCTTTGTGCCCCATGGATGCTGCGAAGTCTCCGGGTGCGACGAAGAACACGTCAATGTGATCGACAGCTAAGATTTCGTCGAGTTGTTCGTAAGCGATGATGTCCTCAATGAGGATGATGAGCAACGAGTTGTCGTCGGCTACGTCCATGAAGTTCGGCACGCCAAGACCCTGACGGCTTGTGTAGCTACCGCGCTTCCCGATTGGCGGGAACTTGCCGCCATCGACCACATTCTGGGCTTCAGTGGCATTGTTGACGTGCGGCACCACGATGCCTTGAGCACCACGATCCAACGTTCGGTAGATTAACCCTTGGTTGTTGTCGTTGACGCGGCATACCGATGTCAGTCCCCAAATGTCGCAGGCACGGGTCAAATTGCCAAGTTCGGACGCGTCTACCCAACCGTGCTCGCCCTCTAGCCAGATACCGTCCATTCCGTGGGCGGTGGCGATAGGGCCGAACGCGTCGATGTCGTCTGGGTGAGTCATTCCGCCGACTATCGTTGCTACTTCACCGGCGGCTAACTTGTCTTTGATGCGGTTGGGGCGGATGTCCATTTAGGTGGCACCTTTCTTGAGTGCGCTTCAGACTTTAGTGCTTTGGACGAGGTCACCGTGAGTGATCGTTCACCTTGCCCATGAAACTGGCGGCGCCTTGGCTCAACCACGGGCCAATGCTCGTCAGTAAGAATTTCGCTCCCAAATCTAGATAGCGCGGGAGTTCAGCTTCGGCGCATGTAGCACCTGAGTTGCGACCTGCGGCTTCGATGCGTCGGAAGGCATCGTTCATGGTTTCGACGACTTCGGGATGACCAGAGTCGCCCGTGTGCCCCATCGAAGCGGCGAAGTCGCTCGGGGCGACGAAGAAGACATCGATATTGTCGATCTCTAGGATCTCGTCGAGGTTTTGGTAGGCGATGATGTCTTCAATCAGGATCACCAGCAAGGAGTAATCGTCGGCCACCTGCATGTAGTTCGACACGCCATGTCCTTGTCGACTGGTGTAGGCTCCGCGCTTGCCAATCGGCGGGAACTTGCCGCCGTCTACGACGTTTCGAGCCTCTGCGGCAGTATTGACGTGCGGTACCACGATGCCTTGGGCACCGCAGTCGAGTGTGCGATAGATAAGGCCTTGCGAATTTTCGTTGATGCGGCACACCGGCGTTAAGCCCCAAAGATCGCATGCACGGGTCAGGTTCCCCAGGGTGGACGCGTCGACTCCAGCGTGTTCGCCTTCCAGCCAGATGCCGGCGATGTCGTTTGCATTTGCAACGGGACCGAAAGCATCAATGTCGTCGGGGCTGTTAAATCCACCCACGACTATCGCCACTTCACCGGCGGCTAGTTTCCCTTTGGCGCGATTAGGTCTCAGATTCATTTGGAAGTTGCCTTTCTTTGATGTATGAACTGGGATTTTAGATGGATTCTTAGGATTAGAGGTTGGTTCGATTGATCCTTAGTGCCCTCTTTGTCCTTCGGACATTTCTCCCGCAGAGCGAGGGAACCCCTGCCCCTTAGCCACCCTGTTCGCCCTCACACTTACCCGCTCCCATCAAGGGAGAGGGGATTGCGGGGCGAAAGGGGTGATTAGTGGTTTTTGACGATGCTCATGAAACTGGCAGCTCCTTCGTCTAGCCACTCCAAAGTGGTAGTCAAGAAAAACTTTGCGCCAAGGTCTAGGTAGCGTTGGAGGCCCGCTTTCCCGCAGGTCGCACCCGCGATTCTGCCAGCCGCTTGGATGCGACGGAAGGTGTCATCCATGGTCGCTTGGACTTCGGGATGGTTGGCTACTTGATCCCAGATGCCTGCATATCCCATCGAGGC
>JAAXHR010000028.1 GCA_012270805.1 Dehalococcoidia bacterium | reverse complement strand
CCACGTTTGACCTCAGGTGGTTGGACCGGGCAGAGGAGCTCTGTGACGCGATGATCGAGCTTTTCTGGCATCCAGCCGATTCGGTGTTTTACGACACTGGTTCTGACCAAGAAGCATTGATAGTAAGGCCGCGTGACACGTTCGACAACGCTCAACCGAGCGGCGGTTCGGCAGCATCGATGGCGCTGTTACGATGTGCAGAATACACCGGGAACACGGACCTGGAGCGCATCGCAGTTGCTAACCTGCGCGCGATGCGGGAACTGATGGAGCGTGCTCCTTCCGCATTTTCGTGGTGGTTGCAGGCCGCGGAATTTTACGCCAACCCCGTGAAACAGGTCGTGATTGTCGGCGAAAAAAATCATCCGGCGAGGATCGCGATGCTCCGAGAGGCAAGAAACGGATTCAACCCTGACCGTATTGTTGCCCAGCTGGATCCGACTGAAAGCGGCGACGCGCATGGTTCGCTGCCGCTTTTCGAAGGTCGCAAGATGGTCGACGGGTTGCCCACAGCGTACGTTTGTCGGAACTACGCGTGCGAGTTGCCGGTTACCGACGTTGCTTCGTTCGCTGCTCAGTTAGAGAACGGCGACTGATAGCGGCGACAACTGATAAAATCGCATGAGTAATTAAGTCCTTCGCAAATAGATGTCTGCAATCATGGTTGGTTGAAAGCGTCGCAATCTTTGCGAATCAGCCAATAATCGCGAGTTCCTGATGCCCCTCTACGACTACAAATGCGAAAACGGCCACGTCTTCGAGGAGATGCAGAGCTTCTCGTCCGACCCAGTAGCCACGTGTGGCGATTGCGGCACTTCTGCGACTCGCATGCTATCGGTCCCGATGGTGCTCTACAAAGGCTCTGGTTTCTACACCACCGACTACGGTCGGAACGGCTCCGCGTCTAGATCCAGGGCCGATTCGAACGGAGAATCGTCTGATTCTGACTCCAAAACCAAAGAAAAGTCGAAGAGCAAGTCTTCATCGTCCGATTCTTCGGACTGAATCGAGTGGCAACAGTTGCGCTTCGTAATCCAACGCTCGACCGGAGCCAAAGTGACCGTCGATGGTGAAACGACGGGGAAGATTGAAAAGGGCTTGGTGATACTCGTCGGTGTTACACACGACGACGAGCAGGCCGATATCGATTATCTGGTCAACAAAACGGTCAATCTCCGCATCTTCAGAGGCAAAGAGGAAAAGGCGTGGTTTGACCAATCGTTGCTCGAAGTAGGCGGCAGTGTGTTGCTTGTCAGTCAATTCACGCTTTATGCCGACACACGCAAAGGCCGCAGGCCCGGGTTTACTGCGTCTGCGTCGAGCGAACTTGCGAGTCCGATATTCGACCGGGTTGTCGAAGCGTTTGAGTATGCAGGCGTAAACGTCCAACAGGGAGTTTTCGGTGCCATGATGGACGTCGAACTCGTTAACGAAGGCCCCGCTACTTTCATCCTCGACTCGACGGACCGGTATCGATCGCGGCGCAAAGGTTAGCTACTCTGAACCGACGCTGAAGTCCAGCGAAATGTCGAGGGCGTCGGGCGAATGGGTTAACTCGCCGACGGATATGATGTCAACGCCGGTTTCGGCAACTTGCCGCACGTTGGCAAGAGTTACGTTGCCGGACGCTTCCAACAGCGCTTGACCGACGCGATGCTTGACGGCTTCGTGCATGGCATTCGGCGACATGTTGTCGAGCATAACGATATCTGCGCCGGCATTCATGGCATCTACGGCATCGCCGACGTTTTCGACTTCGATTTCTATCTTGATCGAGAAGGGGGCGTTGGACCTGGCGTGCCGCACCACGTCTCCAATCGACATTCCGCGCGACCTCATAGCGGAGATGTGGTTGTCTTTGATCAAGATGCAGTCTGCGAGTGACATTCGATGATTGCCTCCGCCACCCATTAAGACGCTGTATTTGTCAAGGACACGAAGACCGGGAACCGTTTTCCGGGTATCGACTATCGATGCGTTGGTGCCGCGCACAGCGTCGATGTATCGTGCGGTAAGTGTCGCAATGCCGCTCATGCGTTGGAGCAGATTCAGAGCGGTTCGCTCAGCGCTAAGGATCGCCGAAGCTTTGCCCGATATAGAGGCGATTCTCATTCCCGCTTCTACTGTTTGACCGTCGTCGATATAGACGACGAATTCAGATTGCGGGTCAAGAGTTTTGAAGGCCTCTTCTGCGACCGGGATGCCCGCAATGATGCCGTACTCTTTGGCGACTAAGTGAGCGGAAGCGCGGATGTCAGAGTTGCCGATCGTTGCGGATGTGGTGGCATCGTTGTATGCGCAGTCTTCTTCGAGGGCAGATTGGACGACGCTGCGGATATGATGGCGCGAGAGGGGCATGCCCCGGTGTCTCAGCTTTCCTTGGACTCAGCCTTGTTGGGCGAGGAACTCCTCGAGCACTTCCTCGGGAAAGTCAGCGTTGGTGAAGACTTTGGAGACATCGTCCAGTTCTTCGAGTTCGTCAAGGAGGCGAAGGGTTTGGAGAGCTTGCGACTTTTCGAGAGTTACGGTGCTGTTGGGCACCATGGCCAACTCGGCGTTTTCGACGCGGACATCGCTCAACGCTTCGAGCTCGGTTTTGGCGCGGGCGAACTCGTTGAAGGGGAAAGTGATGCTGATAAGGTCTTCTTCGATGTCGACGTCTTCAGCACCGATGTCCATAACTTCAAGTGCGACCTCTTCAGGATCAGCACCTTCGACTTCAAGGGTGACCAGGCCCTTTTGCTCGAAGTTCCATGAGACCGCACCGTTGGAGGCTAGGTTTCCTCCGCTGCGAGTGACCTTTGAGCGAATGCCAGACGCGGCGCGGTTACGGTTGTCGGTGAGGGTCTGGATTATGAAACCGGTTCCACCGGGACCGTAGGCCTCATAGGTGAGTTCCTCAAGAGCGTTTCCATCGGCACCTTTGCCGGCTCCTTTGGCTACGGCGCGTTCGATGGTGTCTTTGGGCATGTTCTGAGACTTGGCATTGTCTATTGCCAGTCTCAGGCGGAAATTCATGTCTGGGTCGTCGGAACCCTCCCTCGCGGCGACAGTGATTTCACGCGTGAGTTTGGTGAAGAGTTGACCGCGCTTAGCGTCGGCGGCACCCTTCTTGTGCTTAATGGTGCTCCATTTAGAATGGCCTGACATTTAAGCCCTCCTTTCCGATGAAGCCGTGCCATCCGAGAGATTATTGCAGTCTATTCGACGTCGATGCCGGCTCGCATGTTTGACTTTGTTGCAGCAACTCGGAGCAACGACTGCATTGCGTGAACGACTCGGCCGCGTCGCCCGATGACCTTGCCTTTGTCAGCATCGGCAACCTTGAGGTTGATGTTTAGACGTCCGTCGCTCCATTCTGAACGAACTTGAACGGCATCGGTGTCGTCAACAAGAACCCTTGCGATATAGCCGATCATATCGCGCATTTCGGCTTCACCATCGACTTCGCCGATGTCGTCGTAGGGTAGCGCTTCATCTTCCGGGGTTTCTTCGGAGACAGCGCCTTCGGTTTCCGGTTCCGCTACGGGTGCTTCGGCAACAGGTTCCTCGACGGTATCTTCGTCAACTGCTCGACCATCTTCAACTTGGCGTTCTTCTTCAAGCATTGACCTTGACCTTGTCGAGGATGCCTTTGGATTTAAGCATCCGCTCAACTGGATCGGACGGCTGAGCACCTTTGCGGAGCCATTCGAGCATCTTTTCTTCGTCGAAATCTATCCGCGGCGGGTCGGGGAAGGGATCGTAGAAGCCGACTTGTTCGATGTATCTGCCAGCTGCGGAATTGCGTTGGTCGGCGATGACGATGCGGTAGTAAGGCCGGCCGCGGGCACCGATTCTCTTGAGTCTGATTCGAACCATGTATCTCCAAGCGGGGGGTGATGTCGCTTAACTGCTGTTTCGGCGCCGAATCGATTCGACGCAACGCTAAGGCTCAATTTTATCGCACCGTGGTATTAGGGACAAAATGTGTGGCACAAACACTCGATCAACTTGAGTTTACGATCCCATCCTCGCCTCTGAAATGTGATTTGCTACGCTTGAAATGGACTAGACGCCGCACTGACGCGACGGCCTGATCGAGTTGCTTATCACAGTCCTATTCTTCGCCGGAGCCCGCGAACGGGTCGGTATCGGTCGTGTCGAGCTGAATGTGTCAGACGGTGCGACTTTGGGCGCGGCTGTGGATCAAGCGATTGCATCGGTTGGTGCCGATTATGTGTTGCCGGCGAATGTGATGTTGGCGCGGAATGGTGCTTACGCTGATCGATCGACTATGTTGATCGAGTGTGATGAAATCGCGATTATTCCTCCAGTCAGCGGCGGCGCGGACGGCATCTCGGATATCTGGATAACGGATGACGAGATCGACGCTGACGAGGTGGTCTCTCGCGTGGGTTCGGATCGAGATGGCGCGGTGGTAGTGTTCCACGGCATCACGCGGGACCACAATGAAGGTCGGTCCGTGTTGTGGCTGGAGTACGAGGCGTATTCTCCGATGGCGGAGAACATGATGACGCGGATAATCGCCGAGATGCGAGACAAGTGGGAGATTGGAGACGTTGCGGTGTGCCACCGGACTGGTCGCGTTGACATAGGTCAGACGAGCATGGTGCTGGCGGTGAGTGCGGCGCATCGGCGCCCAGCGTTTGAGTCGGCGCTGTACTTCATTGACCGACTTAAAGAAGTTGTGCCGATCTGGAAAAAGGAGTACTTCGAAGGCGGGGAAGTTTGGATCGGTGATACACCTGGTTGATCTGGGTGACTCGGTTTGAATGTGGCTTTTTGCGGCGTTATAGTGATATTTAAGATTTGGTGAAAGTTTCTGGCTCGTAACGAGGCGTATAGTCCAGCCTCGCCATCCCGCCCAACTAGGCCGCGTCGTCGCGCGTCTTCGGCGATGTACGCTTCACGAATCGATCATGTCTCAAACTCAAGTTGCAACGGATAGCCTGGTCCATGTGTCCAACCTCGTGAAGGACTACGATGAGTTGCGCGCGGTTGACGGCATAGGCTTCGAGGTTAAGCGCGGCGAGACATTCGGGTTGCTCGGACCAAATGGTGCGGGGAAGACAACCACCATGCGCATGATGTCCGGGCTATCGCCGGCAACATCAGGTTCGATATTCGTAGCTGGTTTGGATGTCGGAAAGTCGGGTAGAGACGTGCGGAACGTCATTGGCGTGGTGACGCAACACGACGGTCTTGACAACTCGTTGGTAGTGCACCGGAACTTGGAGATGCACGGGTATCTGGCAGGATTGTCATACCGCGACGCGATCAAGAGGACCAAAGAGGTGTTGGGATTTTTCAACCTTGAGAATCGCGCCAATGCGAGCATTCACGCGTTGTCAGGTGGGATGAAACGGAGGTTGGCGATTGCGCGAGCGATGATGGCGAGCCCGCAGCTGCTAGTGATGGACGAACCGACGACAGGACTGGATCCTCAGAGCCGCAATCGGGTATGGGAACAGCTAGGCGAATTGAAAGAATCGGGCGTCACGATCATCATGTCAACCCACTACATGATCGAAGCGGAGACGCTATGCGATCGATTGGCGATTATGGATCACGGCAACATCCTTGACATCGGAGAGCCGGATGAGGTGGTCAAGCATCATGTCGGTGCGGAGGTCGCGATGTTGCAGATAGGAGAGTCAGCGACCCGCGATGAGAGAGCTGCGCTGCGAAGTCAGTTAGACGAAGAAGGACGCGATTACAGCGAGGTCGGACCGAGGATACTGGTGACGGCGCCGCGAGGCACGAAGCCGGATGTCTCGACGTTGACTGGGATCGTTGACATGCGGGTCACGTATCGTCCAGCTCACTTGGAGGACGTGTTCTTGGTCCTGACTGGCAGAGAGTTGAGGGACGAATGAGTACTGAAATAGTGTTTTTCAACCAGACACGGGCTGAGTTGAAGACGATTGCGGGGATCCGATCTCGGAGCATCGTGGCGTTGTGGCTTCGGCACTGGTTCGCATTCATTCGGTTCTGGAAGTACGCAGTGGCGTTTATGTTCGTCGAGCCAGTCGTGATGATGATCGGCGTTGGCGTCGGCATCGGAAGGTTGGTGCCGACCGTGCCGGGAACCGAAACTCCCTATCCAGAGTTTGTGGCGCCGGGAATCATCGTTGGAAGTGCGATGTTCGTGCCGATGGTGGAGTGCTCGATGGGAGCTTACAACCGTATGGAAGCTCAGCTTTACGACACCCAGCTGACCGCACCTTTGTCGGTGTTGGAAGTGTTGATCGCGGATATCTCTTTCGGAGTTACGCGGGCGTTTATCAGCATGGTGTCGATCACCGCTATCGCCTTGATTTTCGGGTGGATCAACGAGTGGACAGTGGTGTTCGTGGTGATTCCCGTGTTCCTAGTGGCGGTGCTTTTTGGGGGTGTCGGGTTCTTGTTTTCATCGACCGCGCCGCACGTGGCGTTTGTGACGCTGGTGTTCACGGTGGTAGGCACGCCCATGTTCATGTTCAGCGGCATCTTCTACCCCTTCGAGGTGTTGCCATCTTGGGCACATTCGATCTCGAACTTCATACCTTTGGCACCCGCAGTCAACTTGGGCCGGGCATTTGCGACAAACAGTATGGATGCCTCGCTGGTTTGGGATTTGGCGTTCTTGGTAGGCATGATCGCCGTAGTGTTGCCGTTGTCGTACGTTCTGTTGCGCCGGAAACTGATCTCGTAAGAGGCGGGAAATCTACTGATCGATTCACTCGCGTCCCTTCGCAAGGCGAATGTTGCGTTGGGTTTAGAATGAGTAGCATCAGGCACGGAGGGTTCGCATAGAGGCCTAGTGCGCCCGCCTGCTAAGCGGGTTGGGGGTGTTGAGCCCCCTCGCGGGTTCGAATCCCGCACCCTCCGCCACTATCATGGTTCACTTCATCCCTTGATGTCGACTGCTTTCCTTGATGTTTCGGGAATCCGGAACGGGGACTGCCGATAGGAGAGCCTTCGTGTACGGGTGAACGGGGTTTTGAAGTACCTCTTCCATGTCACCCATTTCGACTATCTTGCTTAGATACATGACCGCGATTAGGTTGCACATGCACCTTGCGACCGCGAGATCATGCGTGATGTAGAGGTAGCTGATCCCAAGGCGCCCTGCTAGCTCTTCCATCAGCTGTATGATGCCGGTCCTGATGGAGATGTCGAGCATCGACGTGGGCTCATCAGCAACCACGAAAGAGGGATTCATCACCAGCACCTGGCTATCGCGACCCGTTGTCTCTGTCCCCCCGACAATTCGTGGTGAAATCGGAACAAGAAGGATGAGGGAGGTGTCAATCCGACCAGCCCCAGAGTTTCAGAAACGATCTCCAGCTGCTCAGTGGGCCGCCCATCTTCTGGACATTCAATGGTTCGACCACGGTGTCAAAAATCGTTCTTCTGAGATTCATCGACTCGTACGGGTCCTGGAACACCACCTGGGCCTGCCCTGAAATCCTTCAAAGGCGTTCCTTTGAGATGTGCAATGTCCTCCTGATCACCAGACTCGATGTCGAACAGGACCTGACCGTTGGTTGGTTCGGTCAACCGCACCAGCGTCCTGCCCGTCGTCGTTTTGCCG
>JAAXHR010000348.1 GCA_012270805.1 Dehalococcoidia bacterium | reverse complement strand
GGCGTCGCGGCGTTGTTTTGGGTATCGGGCTTCGACGTGCTCTATGCCATCGCCGACATCGAGTTCGACCGCGCGAGCGGACTTCACTCCATACCGGCGTACTTCGGGATCAAGAGATCGCTGGTCATCGCAAAGGCGTTGCACATTGTCACACTCTTATTTCTTGCCCTGTCGGTCTTGACAGCAGAAGGAGGGCTTTGGGCGGCGTTTGGAATCGTTGCCGTGGGGATACTGTTCGCATATGAACACTCGCTTGTGAAGGAGAACGACCTGTCGAAGCTGAACATGGCGTTCTTCACCATGAACGGCATCATCGCGGTTGTATTCGCGGTTTTCATCGTTCTCGACGAATTGCTGATCGGTTGACCATATGGCTCGGTATATCGTAGGCATCTCTGGCGCAAGCGGCGCGCCGTACGTGCGGCGAATTTTGCGGGTCCTCGTCAGCAGTGATCATCAATTGGACTTGGTAGTGACCCAATCTGGAGCCAAGGTTCTGAAGGTGGAAGAGGGTGTGAAGTTGACAGGAGATGTTGGGCCGGATTTCGAGGAACTTTCCCGGTGGCTCGACCACGACATGGCGACTCGCGACGGCTTCCGATGGCATCACCCGGCTAACGTTGCGGCCGATATCGCAAGCGGGTCATGCCATGTGGATGGCATGGTTGTCGCGCCGTGCAGCGGTGGCACCTTGGCACGGATCGCAAACGGGATGTCGCAGAACCTTCTGGAACGCGCGGCAGATGTCACTTTGAAGGAGCGGCGGCGGTTGATACTGATGACGCGTGAGACGCCGCTGAGCTTGGTGCATCTCCGCAACATGATCGCCGTTACCGAGGCGGGTGCCATGGTCCTTCCCGCATCTCCGGGCTTCTACCACAATCCCCAGACTATAGACGACTTGATCGATATGATCGCGGGCCGCATCCTGTACCACCTAGGTGTGGAGAGCGATCTGTTGCAGGTCTGGGGCGGACGCTAGAGACCGATAGCATGGCCTTCACCGACATGCAGTCCTTCATGCGTGTACTTGAGGCGCGCGGTCTGCTGAAACGTGTGTCAATTCCCGTCAGTACCGAGTTGGAGGTTACCGAGATAGCGACTCGGTTAGTCCGTGAGGGCGGTCCGGCTGTGCTGTTCGAAAACGTCAAGGGGGCTACGTATCCGTTAGTCGTGAATCTGCTTGGCACGATGGAGCGGATCGAGATCGGTCTGGGACGGCATCCCGAGGAGATCGGCGAGGGACTCATCNNCTCAACGTTCGTCCCGGGCTCGCGTTTAGTGCACGAGCGCAACAAGTTGTCGAGACATCGCCCGATCTCTCGCAGATGCCGATACTCAAGTGCTGGCCGGATGACGGTGGTCGCTTCATTACTTTGCCGTTGGTGAGGACTCGTGATCCCGCGACGGGTGCTCACAACATGGGTATCTACCGGATGCAGGTGTACGACCGATCGACTACCGGTATGCACATGCAGATACAGAAGGGCGGCGCGTTCCATCACGTCGATGCTGAACGCGAGTCGAAACCGTTGGACATCGCGGTGGCCCTAGGCGGGGATCCGGCTCTGATACTGTCGGCGATCATCCCGTTGCCCGAAGGAATAGACGAGGCCGGTTTCGCGGGTGTGATGCGTGGGCGCGCGACACCGATGAGCAAAGCGAAGACGGTTGACATCCGAATTCCGGCTCATGCCGAGTTCGTCATCGAGGGACAGCTCAAGCCCGGTGAGAGACGTCTGGAAGGCCCGTTCGGGGATCATTTTGGACATTATTCAGGTGCAGCAGACTTCCCAGTCTTTCAGGTAAAGGCGATCACGCGCAAGCGCAATCCTGTATACCCAGCGACGGTGGTCGGCAAACCACCGCAAGAAGATCGGGCACTTGGCGACGCGGCCCAATTGGCAACTAAACCGCTGATCCGGTTAATGCGCAAAGAAGTGCGCGACATGTGGTCGTACTATGAGTCGGGGTTCCACAACCTTCTAGTTGTGTCGGTGGATAGTCGCTATTCACGGGAACAGATGAAGACGGCGTTCGGCATCTTGGGCGAAGGACAGCTCTCGCTCACGAAGGTCATGGTCTTGGTCGACTCGCAGACCGATCCGTCCGATATCAAATCGGTCGTCCGTGCGATATCTCGCAACTTCCGCGTCGAGCCCGATTTCCGGTTGCTGGCGCGGACAGCGCAGGACACGTTGGACTTCACTGGCGACGCGTTCCAGCACGGTTCCAAGATGGTGTTGGATGCTACGGGGTATGGGCACGAGCCGGAGCGTGTCGATGGACCTCAACTGCGTTTCGACCCTGCGGCGCTATCGTCGGCGATTGTGAAGCACCGCCTTCTCTGCGACAACATCTTGGCGATGCAGGTGAAGAGCGGTTACCCGAAGCAGCGAGAATTGTTGGAGCGAGCCGTCAATGATCCGAGAGCAAGATCGCTAAAGGCGGTAGTTCTCGTTTCCGAGGATGTCGATATCGAGGACGATGTCGCGTTGATCTGGGGGATTTTCACGCGTTTCGACTGCGCGTTGGACGTGATCTTCACCGAGCAACGATTCGTAGGAATAACGCCTGTCTTTAGCGGTGTTATGGGCATTGATGCGACATGGAAGCCGGGTTACCAGAAGCCGCTGGAGATGGACCCAGACATCGTGCGGTTGGTGGATCGGAAGTGGGACAAGTATTGGGCTTGAAGCGGAGCGATACAGCTAGCCATCTGACGAGGCGACCAACTGATCCTTGACTAGTTCGCGCGCTCTGTCCTGGTTGTCGGTGCTAAGCGATACTGTAGTGTGTCCGTGGGCTCGGTTTATGATGTGCAGGCTCTGGATGTTGATGTTATGGTCGCGGAATCGCTCTGCGACTTTCGCGAGAGCGCCCGGTTCATCGGGCATCGTAATCACCAGTGTTTCATCTGTCATCGCTTTGTATCCGGCATCAGCGAGCCACCAAAGCGCTTTGTCGTGATCTTCATCCTCAGTCGTGATGAATATGACACCCGAATCTTCCATCACCTCGGTGCTGAGGCTCAATATATTTACGCCGTTCTTAGATAGGACACCAGTTATGCCAGCGATGACTCCGACTTCGTTTTCTATGTTGACGGTAATTTGCTTCATGAGGTAAGTGATCTCCTTTTGTCAATTTGTGGTATGTGGGTTTGCGACGTAATCCGCAACCGCGGCATCTATCTTGTCACGGGTGACATTGGGCACGGTGATGATGTGGGCGACATTCTCATAGGGCGCCATCTGCCACTTGTTCACCACCGTGTCGGCTGGACGCGGAAATACAACGGTGATGGAATTTTTGTTGCGCCAAGCCGGGATGCCGTTCTCGTTGAACTTGTCGACCGCGTACTGCGCGATGTCCAGTGATTCATGGACGATTCCGCGGAACCCCTCCAGACCGTGTTGCTCAAATGCGTACCACAGCATCAGGGGTGTAATAGCGTTGCGGGATCCTGAAAGAGTCGTATCCATGGCGCCGACATACTCGATAGATCTGGCGACTCGTCCCACGTAGTCGCTCTTGGTCAGGACGACACCACTTGGGATGGGTGTCCCAATCATCTTGTGACCGCTGATGGCGATCGAATCAATGCCGGCATCGAATCCATAGGGTTGTGGATCATCGACAAAAGGCAGAATCATGCCGCTGAGGGCCGCGTCGGCGTGGATGTAGCTGCTGGAGATCGCAAGTTCGTCGAAGATATCGCGGATTTTGTCGAGATTGTCAACTGCGCCTTTCATCGTGGTTCCGATGTTGGCCATCACTACTACCGGCAGATGGCGATTGATGCGGATCGTCTCGCGCAGATCGTCGTAGTCAATTTCTCCGTTATCCAAACTTCGGATCATGATGTTGCGGTAGTTGAGCACTCGCAGGTTCTTGCGGACGCTGTAGTGAGTGTCCTGCGAGAAGTAGACGACGGCCTCGGGGAACATCTCACGAGCAATATAGAGCCCGTACATATTTCCCTCAGTGCCGCCCGAAGTCACGTAGCCCCACGTCT
>JAAXHR010000091.1 GCA_012270805.1 Dehalococcoidia bacterium | reverse complement strand
CCTGAAGTCCCGATAGTTCTGGACCACACTGGAATGCCGCGTGATTGGGACGATGCAGGTGTCGAACTATGGCGTGACGGAATGAAAGCGTTGGCCGATACCGACAATGTGTCGGTGAAGATTTCGGCGCTCGGAATGTTCTCTGGGGAGTTCTCTGCCGACCGTATTCGTCAGTTCGTTCTTGACACCATCGAAATCTTTGGTGTGGACAAATGCATGTTCGCTTCGAACTATCCCGTCGATATGCTGTTCAGCTCTTACGCTGCCATCTGGAACGCCTATGACGAGATAACTGCCGATTTCTCCGATTCGGATCGCGAGAAGCTGTTCAAGTCGAATGCCGAGCGGTATTACCGCGTCTGAAATCGAACGTTCGGCATTTACTGGCGTTTGTAGATAATGTTGAATTGGCAATCAACCAACTTGCCGACTAACAAGGAGAAACACGACGATGACGATTGCGCATCTGCGAACTTACACCATCAACAAAGGCATGATGGATTCATGGCTCAAGCTCTTCGATGAAACCCTTATCGACGTTATGGATGGTTTCGGCATGAAGGCCGAGACGGTCTGGGTCAACGAAGAGGAATCGCAGTTCATCTGGATCCGTTCATACGGCGACACGATGGAAGAGCTGGAGGCGAAGGAGGCGGCGTTCTACGGCTCAGATTGGTGGGAGGAGAACATGCCGCTCGTCCGCGGTCACCTGGCACACCGTGACATCAAGGTGATCAAATCGGTGGATTAGGTCTCGCCGACGCTCGAAAGCAGACTCCTCGCTGAGGTCGCCTCGGCGCGCGCCAATCAGTTCGAACTGCTCGGTGCAGGCAGAAGCGTCTCACGGACCTTCATCGTTCTGGTAGCTCCGATACTGAACCTACTTGGTTGGCGACTCAGCCATCCGGAGTTCTGGTTCATTCCTTCTACGCTTGACGATGCTGATGCGCGGATGGTGCACGCTTTGCATTCAGATGCGAGCCCAGAACGGACTCTGGCCGTCGTCGAGACGCGTGCATTCGGCACCGACATCATCACGGGCATCGAGTTCCATCTCCAAAGATGCATCGAAACTGGAGTCGCAATCTTCGCCATTACCGATGGTCGGTATTGGCATCTATACCCGATCGTGCAAGGTGTTACTCCTGGCGAACCAGCCGCGGTGTGCAACTTGCTCAGCACGGAAGAATCTGATGCGGCAGCGATGGCGATGCTAAAGTGCAGAACTCCAGCATTCGATGAAGCCGATGCTCAAGACCACGCCACCTGAAACCAAATCACAGCAAATGACAGATCTCACTACACGCGAGGCTCTCACGTTCGATCTTTTTGGCACGGTTCTGGATCTGGGTGGCAGCCTCACGCCATTCATCGCGGAATTCATTCGCGGGCGAAACGCACAAGACCGTGTCGATGCCAACGCGTTTTGGGCGGAGCTAAGGCATCGGCAACGTATCGAGCAGTACCAGGACTCCCTGTTGGAACTCGGCCACA
>JAAXHR010000399.1 GCA_012270805.1 Dehalococcoidia bacterium | reverse complement strand
TAAAAGGTGAACTGTGGATTAAAACTGTCGTTCGGCAGAACCGAGTTGATTTGCTGATTGGTCGCACAGATTGCAGACGTTGTATAGCCAACCTTGCCGATGGTTGATCCGATGCAGACAAAGCAAGTGGTTCCTGCCGTTATTGGCCGCGAACACTTTAGTCCTTGGTCAGTGATGAACTTCTCGGTTTTCTCGATCCTGAAGCCATGCTCAATGTCACCGGGCGCAATGAACGGAACTTCTCCCTCAGTATAGTTTGCCGGATCTTTAGTCGGTGGAGTGTTACCTGTTACGATCTTCCCAAGCTCTGAGATAGGCAATCGCTGCCAACTCTCCGGCATCGGCCCAATCTCGGTCTCCTTCTGCGCCTCATTCCTGAGTCCGCGAGTGAATAGAGCCTGCATCGCGGCGCGTTTAAGAGCCGTCGCATTCGCTTCACATTGGGCTTGATGAAGCGAAGCTGTGCGTATGGTGTTGAGAACAGCGGCGATTTTCCGTTGCTCAGGCAACAGCGGCAGTGGAACTACTTGATCCAGAACGTCAACATCCCGCACCGCCGGATAGCTCGCTCCCGACTCCATGGCGGCGATGCCATCCATCACGGACTCAAGCTGTGTGGCGAAGTAAAGAAAATCTGCGTCAATCGCATGACGGTCAGGTCGCAGGACACAAAAGGCCGTAGAGACTATTTCATCATCCAAAGACGCCGGTATCTGTGCAATCCGCCGTAGCGTGGGGCGGACCGTCGCGAAAATCGTATCCCCGACCTCGACGATTTTGCGCGCTCGGCTCGGGGCGTTACCCGCCGAGTATGTTGCCTCTGAGACGATCCTGAGTTCATCCCGAGAAACGGCCGACACATCTATGTAACGGATTGAAGGACGTGGATCAGCATGAGGGTTCCAAATTGCCCCTCGGATTGTCAACTCCCTCAAAGGACGCCATGTCCACGCTTCATTCATCGCAAATCTGCCATTCCCTTGAGCCGCACGGCCGGCAGCCTCTTTAGCTGTTGACTCACCGGATCCACTTCTATGCCGACGGATTCCAGCGCCGTCACGCCCAGCAGCGGCTCTGCGTCAGCGTCGCCGAAGATGACCGTCCCGCCGACGAACTCGCCCATGAACTCGATCTTGGCAACGGCGACGTCCACTGCGATCTCGCTGCCATCGGCCAGCTCATACACGCGCTTCCCCTCGGGCTCCAAGCCGATAGCCTCCAGATGCGGTCTAGGCACAAGGGAATCTGTGGCTCCTGTATCGACCAAAAATAATCCCTCCCAGTACCTGTCCGAGTCAGCAGGGTTCGTGATCCTAACTGTTACGTGTGTCGCTCCCATCTTCTTGTCTTCTTATGTCATTGAGTGCGTGCCTACTGCAATCGGGCTAACATTTGAGCCATCGACGCTTCAATCTCGCGGGCCTCTTCATTGATGCGCTGCATTTCGGCAATGATTTCCT
>JAAXHR010000180.1 GCA_012270805.1 Dehalococcoidia bacterium | reverse complement strand
CGGAACCTTGAAGACGGAGATTGGCAACGCACCACCGAACGCGACATCGGACTCGACATGAAATATGGTGTAACATCGAACCTAACATTAGACCTGACGCTGAACACGGATTTCGCACAGGTCGAGGCGGATCAAGAGGAAGTCAATCTTACACGGTTTAGCCTCTTCTTTCCTGAGCGGCGCGAGTTTTTTCTTGAAGGCAGCGGTTTATTCGCATTTGGTGCGGGTATCGGAGACTTCGGTCCACCGCCATTGTCAGTTTTCTACAGCCGACGCATCGGGATTGAAGACGATAGAGAGGTGCGACTCCTCGGTGGCGGCAAACTGACCGGAAAAGTCGGTGCTTATAGCGTTGGGGCACTCAACATGACGACCGCCGCTTCCGAAGAAACGCCGCTGACAAACTTCTCTGTGCTAAGAATGCAACGCGACATTCTCAGCGATTCAACCCTCGGCTTTATCCTTACCAACCGACAAAGCGACTTCGGGAGCGATTACCACCGTAACGGCGGGATAGACCTGTTTCTTAGACCGCACGATCAGTGGCGGATGCGTGCGATGACTGTGGGAAGTTGGTCGCCAGACCCAGAAGAACGCGATTTCGCATGGTATCTCTCAAATAACTGGCGTAATAAACATTTTCGCGTTAACGCTTCCTATCTCGACATCGGTCCCCAATTCACGAGTAAGATGGGGTTCATGCATCGGCGGGACATCCGCTCCCTCATGTTGAATACCAATTACGAAGTTCAAGTCAGCCGGTCCGGTATACGCGATGTCGGTGCAGGCTTCTCCGGCAGTTATTTACTGGATCACGATAACACGGTCATCGGTTGGGACGTGGGGATCGCAGGGGATATAATTTGGGACTCCGACGACGGGGTCAATCTTGATTTCCGACGGTTTTTTGATCGCGTTGATGAGTCCTTCAGTATCGGTGACGCTGAGATTCCCGCTGGCGATTACGAGATGAACGAAGTTAGGTTGAATATCTTCACCGAAAGCAGCCGTCCCTTTGCTGTATTCAGCGGTGTGGATTATGCCGGCTATTTTCACGGCAACCGCGTGAGTATCGACATTGATACGCAATGGCGGATGACCTATCAACTCGCGAT
>JAAXHR010000298.1 GCA_012270805.1 Dehalococcoidia bacterium | reverse complement strand
GCCATGTGGCGTTTCTGCGACGCGAGGGCGGCGTACATTAACGGTTGCTTGTTATAGGTGTCGGGAAAGGTGGACAGAGGCACGGCGTAGGTGATCATGCCGAACAACATCATCTCCTCATAGCCATCAGGCAGATTCTTCATAACGACGTCACGAACGCTGGAGATGGCTTCGCGACGGTCGTCGCTGAGTTCGGCGAGGTATTGATCTGGAGTTTTGGCTTTAGATTGCAAGGCGTGATTACTCCTCATTGACCGCTTGGATGATGGCGTGGATGTAGCCATAACAATAAGCAAAGCCGACTTGGGGTGCCTCCTCGCCGTCAATACCGGGGACATGGTCAGGCATGAGCATGTAAGGGTAACCGACCTCTTTGTAGGTGCGAGCGGCCTTTAGCATGTTGACATCGCCCTCGTCAGGGAAGACTTCGACAAAGTCAAGCACACCGCCCTTGATGTTGCGGAAGTGAACGTTGAAGATCTTCTTGCGGCTACCGAAGTAACGGATCACGTCGTAAATCTCTTCGCCAGGATTTTCGAGCATCTCTGAGACGGTCCCTTGGCAGAAGTTGAAGCCGTGATAGGGATTTTCGTGCATCGCCTCGAACTTTTTGAGCCCTTCGACGGTGCCCATGACGCGAGCCACGCCGCGGTATTCGTTGTCCTTGATGCCGGGGTCCTGCGGATGGCAGGCCATTTGGACCTTGTATTCCTCCGCCACTGGCATGATGCGTCCTAGGAAGTAGTCGATGCGCTCCCACATTGTGTCGGCATCTGCTGCCCCGCCTTCGAACTCGGGCATCGACTGGTCGAGGTCCGCGTATTTGAAAGATGAGAGGGTCGCGCCGCCTCGGCCGTAACGCGGCGGTGTGCGCAGATGTCCGAGGATGGTGATGTTGTAGAGGAGGCCTCTCAGTCCAGCTTGGGAGGCCATTCGGATGATTTCGCAGAGGTTGTCGAGTTCGCGTTCTCTGTTATCACGTACTTCNNGTCATGTCGTTGTTGAAGGCGTCACGGGAGCCAAGGGGGGAGTGCATCGTCTCGACATTGATGCCGTACTTGGCGTATTTCTCCCGATATGAGGTCAGGAGGTCGACCGTCCAATCCGTCCAATGCTCTTCGGGTGTCACATCGACGTGCTCTACTCCCAATTGTGCGAGCACCTTCATATCGGTTTCGTGCCGCGCTCTGAATTGAGTTCCCACGTACATCACCAGTCTCCCTTGTTGTGTGTCCTAAACCGCGTGCGGTCTATGATATGCCGTAGCCTTCGGATAGGAGAAAACCATGCCGCAGCATTACCTTGGAATTGACATCGGCACAACAGCCATCAAAGCGCTGGTCGTGGACGAGTCGGGATCTGTAGCTGGCGAGGCCGAATCTCCGCAAGAGCTTTCGGTGCCGCAATCCGGGTGGTCGGAGCAGAATCCGTCTGATTGGTGGCGAGGCACTGTAGATGCGGTCCGTGCCGCTTGCGCGCAAGCTGATGTGACGGAAGTCGCGGCGATCGGACTCTCTGGTCAGATGCACAGCTCGGTGCTGCTAGACGAGGCGGACAACGTGCTAAGGCCGGCGATACTTTGGAACGACGTACGAACTACCGCTCAGTGCCGATACATCACTGACAAGGTTGGGAACAAGGGTTTACGTAGGATGGTGGGTAATCCTGCGCTCGAAGGTTTCACTGCGCCGAAGTTGCTGTGGGTGCGCGATCAAGAGCCTGTAGTGTTCGATCAGTTGCGGACTCTCCTGCTACCGAAGGACTACATCCGGCTGTTGATGACCGGCGACAAGGCGATGGAGCCGTCGGACGCCGCTGGCACTTTATTGTTTGACGTCGTGAACAGTCGCTGGTCGGAAGAGATGGTAAAGACGCTGGAACTCGATCCGTTGATCCTTCCTACTGTGGTCGGTTCCTCGAGCGTTAGCGGCAGACTTTCGGCGGAGGCGGCCGAAGTTCTAGATCTGCGGTCAGGCATACCCGTAGTCGGGGGCGGTGCAGACAACGCGGCCGCGTCGGTTGGTTCCGGTGTTGTAGCTGAGGGCACTTTGCAGACGTCAATCGGCACATCCGGCGCCGTGGTAGCCCCGATCGGACAGCCTCGTGTCGATCCCGGGATGCGGATTCACTCGTTCAATCACGCGGTCCCGGACATGTGGTACCTGATGGGAGTGGTGTTGTCGGCCGGTGCGGCGTTAGGTTGGTTTCGGCGAGTATTGCTGGGAACTGACAGTGTTGGCTTGTCGTATGAAGAGTTGATTTCTGAGGCTGACGAAGTGCCGCCGGGTACGGAGGGATTGACGTTTTTGCCGTATTTGACTGGAGAACGGACCCCTCACGCGGACTCTAATGCGAGGGGGGTATTCGTGGGTCTACATTCTGGTCATGAACGAGGGCATTTGGTTCGAGCGGTGTTGGAGGGTGTGACATTTGCGCTGAGGGACTCCTTTGAGTTGATGCGGGATTTGGGCGTTGATGCTACGGAGGCTGTAGCGGTTGGCGGGGGTGCTCGAAGTGCGATTTGGCGTCAGATGCAAGCTGATGTTTTGGGTGTGCCGGTGGTCACTGTAGGGCCATCTGGTGGCGCGCCTTACGGGGCCGCGATCCTGGCGGCAGTGGGAGCTGGTGATTTTGAAACCGTTAACGAGGCGTGCCAAGCATGGATCAGGCCACTCGATCGGATCGCGCCTCGAGCCGGGGTCGCGGATGCCTATGGCGAAGCTTACGAGCGTTATCGTAGGCTATACCCGAGGTTGCAAGACTATTTCGCGGAGTTTACGGGTTAGACTAGATTTCCGATCATGTATTTCGACTGGCGGCTCTTTGAACTCACTCGCGGTGTAAGACTCCGAATCGCTTTCGCCGCGCTTTTGGGTTTGATCGCTGTCGGCGCTGGGGTTTCCCGTTTAGCTGTTTCTGGTGTCATCATTTACCGCGTCCTCGCTGGGCAGGCTAGTTTTTCGACACTGGCGATGCCTCTCTTGGCGATCGCCGCTTTAATCGTCACGCGCAGTCTGTTCCAGTATTGGCAGAACGCGGTCAGTCACCACACCGCGAACATAATCAAGATCGGGTTGCGTCACGATGTCTATGGTCACCTGTTGGAACTCGGCCCGGGGTACGCAGATCGGAACCGAACGGGAGACGTAGTTCTGACTCTGGTTGAAGGGATCGAACGTCTCGAAACTTTCTTCGGGCAGTACCTGTCGCAGATCATCGTGTCGGCGATTGCTCCGATCGCCGTATTTGCGTACATGGTTACGCTCGATATCTATATCGCCTTGATATTCCTTGTGTTTGCATTAGCAACGCTGGCGGTGCCTTCTGTGTTTCATCGGTGGAACCGAGTCAGCAGTTTTCGGCGTCGGCGATCATATGGTGAGTTGGGTTCGGATTTCTT
>JAAXHR010000098.1 GCA_012270805.1 Dehalococcoidia bacterium | reverse complement strand
CTATGTTGTTAGTCAGCGGGATCGTCTCTCTGGCCATTGTGGTCGCCGGGACTTATTTCGGGTTTGCCTCGTTCTGGACAGGGGACGACGCGACGCACCACGAATCTGCGGAGCATGGTGAAGTGGCGAACCCCATAATTTCAACCAGCGCTTACTTGGGCCAGCCAGACGATTTCTCCAAGTTGTTGGGGAAGTCCGACGTGGTGGTCGAGGGTGTGATCTCGCAGTTGTACGCCTCGAGGTGGTCCACCGATGACGGCGCGGTTCCTGCCGACTTGGATTCCGATCACGTGAGAGACATGTCCGTGCATATTCGCACGCCGGTGGAGCTTTCGGTGAAACGGGTTTTCAAGGGAGATGCCGTCGGGGATACGATCAAGTTCTCGTTCGTGGGCGGACAGGTCGGCGATGTTGTCCAGGCGTTCGAGTGGAACGAGGTCTTCGAAAGGGATCTTCGGATCGTTGTGTTCTTGTCAGAGGCCGCGGACGGCGAACCAGCCAAAAACGTGGAGCCCAGCGCATATTTCCCGAGAATGCACTTGATCGTCGTAGGCGACGAGGCGCGGGGGCCGACCAAGACCATAAAGATGACCGACTTGGTGGATCAACTTCAGTAGATCCTTCTCAATCTTCCGAAAGGAGAGTGAAACATGACGCACCTATTCAGTTCGCGAAGACTGGCGGTTGGACTGCTTCTGGCTTCGTTGGCCTACGCAGCAGTGATGTTGCTCCTGGCGGCCCAGTTCGCGTCCGCTCATCATCTGCTGGCCGTCAGGGAAGAAAATCAGACGACGTGGAACAGTAAGTTCCAGAACAACCAGGCTCTCTCCGGGTTTCCGAGTACGACGAGGTACCACATCCGGCAGGGCATGTACCAGTGGGACGACGTGAATACCGGCGCAGATTTCGACATCGACGAGGCGTACTCCGGTTATGACACCTACGTGAAGCCGCGGTCGTTTTACAGCAGCAATCTCCCGGACGTTCCGGCTGGCACGACCAATTACATGAACGACGACTCTGAGATCACCTATTCAATCATTGCGCTGAACAGTGACTGGGACTGGGACGATGAGGACGACACCTGCTTGGTCGACTGGGAGGAGTATTTTGCCGACGTAAGGATAATAACCACCCACGAGTCCGGGCACCTGATCAGTCTTGGGCACAGCAGCGAAGATGACGCGGTGATGAAAGCCGACGACACCTGCAAGCTGACGACGGTTTATGACGACGATCACATGGGTGTGATCGAGGCTTACGGGGAAGACTAATTTCCGAAGGGCAGTCTGGGGTCGCGTCGGATACTGCCTAGGCGGAACGGCACTCTTTCAAGAAGGCGCCGTTCCGCCTGCGGCGTGTGACGTTGCGTTGGTGTATTCCTGCTGTCGCTGGGCTCCCGGCAAACCTCTGTGGCCTGCTTCTACAGCGAAATCCGCATCAACTCCT
>JAAXHR010000086.1 GCA_012270805.1 Dehalococcoidia bacterium | reverse complement strand
GCAATTTCGAGCCGCGGGCGACGGGGGCTGTGGAAAAGCCGGACCCTCCGGGTCCTTGGAAAACTCTTCGAGTTTCCCACTTTCCCACAGCCTCGACGACGGCGATAATTTATCCAATTCCTCACTCTCGGGGTGGACCTAAGTTTGGGGGGAGGTCAAACCCACCCTGATATGGATCACATGGACGGCATCGCGGATCTTTTCGAGTACTGCAGGCCGACTAACTACTACGACACCGACAACGACAAGGAGATGTCGGACGAGTGGGAAGACTCGCCATACCGAGAGGAAGACTGGCTTCTATACAAAGAACTCCGTGACTCGCCGCCAGATACCAACCCGAAGGCGATTCGAGTATTCTCCGGAGATACCGGTATCCATAGGCGGAAGGACTGGAACGGGAAATCTCCCGGCGATGCGTTTTACACGCTCGCGCCCACGCCTCAACTGGTTAATGAAGCCAACGAAGACGGTGAATATAACGACGCCTCATACGTGTTCATGTACTGGAGTCCTACTGGTCGAATCGTGCTCAGCGGTGATTCCCACGACAAGTCGTGGGAACACATACTCGCGACTCATAGCAGACTGGTCGCGAACGTGGATCTATTGATCGCCCCCCACCATGGAAGGAAGTCAGGACGCTCGTATGAGTTTCTTGATGTCCTAAAACCGAAGATGACCTTCTTCGGGAATGCTCCATCGAAGGACCTTGCTTATTCTGCGTGGAGATCGCGGAAGCTTCCCTATATCACGAACAACATGGCTGGATCCATGATAGTGGATTGCGACGACCATATGTCCCTCTACGTCACGAACGAAGAGTTCGCCAGAGATGAGAACGAGAATACCTTCTACTCGGAAAGGAACCACAGTTGGTACGTGAAAGAGATCAGTCTAAGTTGATGTGCCACGAAGCCGATCGAGATCGGCGGTCGGCCTTGCCCGTCGAAGCTCCGCGATGAAGTTACCGAAAGCGTTAGATGTACGGCCCTTGTCAGCATCGACGAAACTTCGCGCGTGCGGCTTGATGGGTTGCAATGACACGGATCTCAGTACAACAGCGCGTCAGCGTTATCTGATCGATTTTCCGGAAGGCGACCTGCGCCAGACAACTAGCTGATGAATCCTGACCTCCACATGGCCGACGACCTCAAGAACACCGGCAAGGGCAACCTATTCGTCATCTTCGGCGAACCGGATATCGACATCCTAGACGCCGAAGACAATCAAATCCAAGTTAAGGTCAATGGCGTGGACGTGTTCCACCCCAATACCGGTGATATTCGTAGCGACAACGCCGACGGCATCGCCTGCTGGTTCGTCGACACCGACTACAATCAGGAAAGCTTCTTCGTTCGCCATGCCTACTTCCTCGGTGCTAATGATCCCTACAAAGCCCTCAAGACTACCCTCAAAGCCGAAATCAACCAGGAAGCCTGGGAACCCCTGCACAGCGACACCTCCCGGTCCTTCCCCAAGCCCGCCTCCGGCCGCATCGCCGT
>JAAXHR010000215.1 GCA_012270805.1 Dehalococcoidia bacterium | reverse complement strand
ACATTCCGCGCCGGATCATGGGAGATGTGGCCCGGAAGACACGGTGTCTACCGCGAACTCATGGGCCGAACCTTCGGCATCATCGGCTTCGGAGCCATCGGACGACGCGTCGCAAGACTCGCCCAAGCATACGAAATGCCCGTAATCGCCGCCGGTAGAGCAGACGCCGCCGAAGGCGAACTCTACGGCGCCAACTACATCGGCGGTGGAAAACACGCCCGAGAACATGTCCTAACAAACTCCGACTTCATCCTCATCTCAACACCACTCGGACCCGCAACCCACGGCCTCATCGGCGCACACGAACTCGCCTTGATGAAATCCACCGCCTACATCATCAACCCCGCTCGCGGACATATCATCGACGAAGAAGCCCTTTACAACGCCCTCAAAAACCGCACCATCGCCGGTGCCGCCATCGACACCTGGTACCGCTATCCCGAATCCGCAACGGACGCGCCATGCCCATCCGATTATCCCTTCTGGGAACTCGACATCATCATCATGGTTCCCCATCACTCCGGCGCCACCTACGGAACCGCATCCCGCCGAGCTCAAACCGTAGCCCAAAACCTTGACCGTCTAACCCGCGGCGAACCACTCATAAACGTCGTAACCGAAATCTCCCGCTAAACCCGCTCCCCTTCGCAGATCGAGGGGAACGCGAGCAAGCGAAGCAATACTCGCAGGAGATGCCCGAATCGGACTACCAAACAAAATCCATCATTCAAATCATTCCCAATCTCGTCCATCCTGGTTCAAAAACCACTACCTGTTTTAGAATCAAAAAGACGCAAACCTCGCGAACGCAATCTCGTGGTGGGCGTAGTGTAGCGGTTAACACGTCAGGTTGTGGCCCTGAAGATCGAGGGTTCGACTCCCTCCGTCCACCCCACTCCAATTTGCAGATTCGCGAGCATCAGTGCGCCCGTAGCTCAGGGGACAGAGCATCTGGCTTCGAACCAGAGGGTCGGGGGTTCGAATCCCTCCGGGCGTGCCATTCCTGCACCTCCCAGCATTTCCATCCAAGCTGAACGCCACTCGTACCGAACAACTCAATACCAACTGATCCAGCATGGACCCCCATTCAGGCCTCTTGGCCGTTCTAGCATTCGGCTTCCTACTCGGTCTTAAACACGCCACCGACGCCGACCACGTCGTAGCCGTCGCCAACATCGTCGGCAAAGAGCGAAACATCTGGAAGAGCATCTGGATCGGCGCATCATGGGGCGCCGGTCACTCAGTTCCGCTCCTCATCCTCGGAACCGTCGTTCTGATCGCCAAAGAAGCCGCCCTGCACCACTACGAAACCATTGCCCCGTACCTCGAAATCGGTGTCGGCATCATGCTCATATACCTCGGTGTCAGCGCCGCATGGAACGTCCTGCGTGGAAACATCCACATCCATCAGCACGACCACGGCGCAGGACCACACATCCACGTCCACGCCTCGCACGCGCCTCAAGAATCGCACCAACGCGCCAAACCTCTCCACAACAGCTTCTTCATCTTAGGCAGACCCGTATTCCGCATCAGATCCTTCGCCATCGGCGTCGTCCACGGACTCGCGGGCAGCGCTGCCGTCATGGTCGCACTCCTGCCCACCATCGACTCCACCCTCACCGGCATCGGATACATCGCTCTGTTCAGCATCGGCACCATGCTTTCCATGTCCGCCCTCACCATCATCCTCGCCCTTCCCTTCAAAATCTCAGCCGCCAAACAGACCCTCAACCGCTCCATCACCCTCGCCGCGGGCACTCTAAGCACCGCCCTAGGCACCATCCTAATCACCGAAATCCTCCTCCAAGCCACCATCATCCCGTTCTAATAGCAAGCCTACGAAGCCGAATCAGCCCGAATGTCATTCCGAGCGCAGCCGAGGAATCTAATCGCCACGGTTGAGTTCTCGGGAGGCTCACACGATCCGATTTTCAGGCGTCCCGTCCCACTCCCACCAGACGCTCATCCCCTAACTCGCAACCGCCCCCTCAACGATGTTGTCGCACCACTCGCGGACACCCCAGAAGTCCCGCCGCGGCCACCTCGGTCCGTCCAACTCCAACATCCACAACATGTCCATGAACGTCGTCGAGATGCGATACGCCAGCGGCGCTTCCGGAGCCGCATAGAACGTCACGCACGAATCCAACAGGTCGATCATCATGTCCGACGCCATTGCGGCCCGCCTCCCATCGTCGACCTTCACGGGAAATTCGGAAACTGCGGCTGAACCCTCGCACACCGCCTGCAGATCGGCTCCCTCGATAACCCCAATCGCCGCGGCGTTAGGCGAATTTATCACCTCGGCGAGCGAAGACCTCACCGCCGCCTCGGTGCTCGGGGACGGGTCGTCCGCATACCACGCACAGTTGCCCCACATCTTGATACCGATCAACGAATATTCGATCTCCTGAAGAGCCTTCTCATCGATCGGGTTCCACCAACCCTGCGGCAACTCGACCGAGGTCGGCGTCACAACCGCGAAGTCCGTCGAGGCGACTTTTTTAGCCCGAACCTCCGGCGTCGTGTAAAGATTGTCGACATTTCCGCACGCTAGCACGCCGAATGACAGCACCGTCGTCAGTGCCGTTAAGAGAATCGGACTCAAATTGATCTTTGCCAACTCACCCAGCTAGTGAAACAACCAGACTCGCCAGAGTTCGCGTCGGCGCACCCGTCGCTCCAGCAGTCCTGAACATCCCTCTGCTACCGGTAACCATCGAAACCGCAGCGATGTCGATATGAACCCAGGGCGTGTCCTCCGCAAACTCCGATATGAAATGCGCCGCCGTTATCGATCCTGCCGGCGCGCCTCCACTATTCTTTACGTCCGCGATGCTCGAACGGTTCAATCTCTTCGAGGTCGCATCCAGCGGCAACCGCCACATCCCGTCGCCCGACGTCTCGGCCGCATCCATCACCGACTTCACTAATCCGTCATCGTTGCCGAACACCGCCGCATTCCCCGTTCCCAACGCCACCCGCGCCGCACCCGTCAAAGTGGCGACATCGACGATCCGCGCCGCTCCGTTCGCCCGCGCGTAACCCAAAGCGTCCGCCAACGTGAGACGCCCCTCGGCATCCGTATTGTCTATCTCTATGTACTTGCCGTTCATGGCCTTGACCACATCCCCTGGTCGTTGAGCACCGCCTCCAGGCATGTTCTCCGTGATCGGCAGCACTGCATGGACATTGATGCGCGGCTTCAATGCCCCGACGATCTTCATCGCGCCCAGTACCGCAGCACCACCTCCCATATCGCCCTTCATCGTTACCATGCCGCGCGGGGGTTTAAGCGACAAGCCGCCCGAATCGAACGTTATGCTCTTGCCGACCAGCCACACGTTGTTGCTCGAATTCGTCGGATCGCCCTCGTAAATCAGATGCACGAACTGCGCCGGACGCTGTGACCCTTGCGCAACACCGCAAAACGCGTTCATACCCATCGCCAAGCACTCGTCGATGCTCAACACCCGCACCCCAAATCCATTCTCCTCTCCGATTTGTTTCGCAACATCCCGCATCGCCTCTGGCGATAACACGTTCGCCGGCTCATTCACCAAGTCCCGAGCAAGATTCTGTGCGTCCCCGGTACTCACTCCCAAACCGACACCCGATCTCACAAGCGGGATCTTCGCGTCATCGAACTCGACGACGTTGAGCGTCTCGAGTCGTTGTTCGGAAGTTTTTGAACTTGTTTTGTATTTATCAAATGCATATGCCCCTACTACCGCGCCCTCGGCGATCGCCTTCGCCGCTTCTTGCGCATCCAAACCGCCGATCCCGGCGCCGTGGATTATCGTTGTCGCCGTTTCGGAGATACTGCTCAGACGTTGCGCAGCAACGGCGGAGATTTCACGGACATCGTCGATGCCAAATTCTTCGCTCTTGCCGAGACCCATCACCAACACTCGTTTCGGGGCGAAGCCGTCGTAGCGATCCGTCGGCGTATGTATGAGGACATTATTGCCACGCTTGCCAGTGATCTCGCCGTCCGCTATCAGTTCGCTGATAAGACCGCCGAGTGCTCGATCAACCGCTCCGGTTGCTCCTCCTGGGCTGGTAACGCCTTGGAAAAGGTTGACTATCGCGGCGTCTGACGCGATTTGCGCAATGTCGCCTCGCATCGCTTGCAATCGCAGTGCCATTTTTATCGAATCTCCTCTGAATCCCAAAAATTCAAGAACGTCTCTTGATTCTAGCGAATCGTCGATTCTGCCGCTTGAGTCTGTTTCCCACATCGCTCCGCGCACACAAGTGCCGTGATGCCTCCATTTTTGTATCGCAAATATAAGTTTTGAACTTGTTTAAATGACAAATCCGAGCATCGGCATGTTTTACAACTAATTCAAAATTAATTTTGTATTTCTATTGACGTTGTGCTTGGATGAGTCTAGACTAATTTCCCAAGCGGCCGAATCAGTCTCAATACAGCCGAACACTTTGAGACTAACTCTCGCCGCGAGTGTGAATAAGGAGGCATCTGATGCTCAGGCACGGTGACACATTCCGTCAGGCGCGCGAATACGTGAGCAACGAAAACGCATCGACGCAGCACCGCATCCAACTCGCGAAATCCGTCCTTCTGATAACCCTTCCCGAGTCCGTCGGGGGAGGTAACACGATGACGGTCATCAACACAGGGGCTCACCCCATGGAGCCGGTCTTCACCCGCGAGGTCGCCTGAGGGCAGGAAGCCAAGGACGATCCATCCGTCTGAATCGACACCGGGTCGCCTCTGATTCTCACCCTCGGTGAACCAACGCAAGGCGTGTGTTTTCCGATCCGAAACCGCGCAATTTCCGTCCCCAGGAATTCTTATCGCATCCGCAGGTGCCGGACCTTCGGCAAAAGTTGGAGAACCCAATGCCCCGAGTACAGATCAAGCCGATTGACACCAGCAACATCAAACTCGACGTAACCTACGCCTACAACGTTGAAAAAGCAATTTGGCGCAAATTCAACCTGAACGACGGCAAGAGTCCGACCGACCGTCAGAACCGCGTAACGATGGCCAACTACGCTGTCCAGGTCAATGTCCCCGGCATGGAAGACGGCGAATACGACATCAGCCTGATCGGCACCGGCATCGGAATGCGCGACCCCATCTTCACCCGAGAGGTTCTGGGCGCCAAATCCAACCAGCTCATGCGGACGCTTCAACCCAAGCTGGTCTCCCGTGTCATCCTCCCCAGTCTGCATTTCCTCCACGCCGGAAACTTGGTCACCTACAACAACCGTGGCGACGCCGAGCCGATCTGTCCGAACGCAGAGTTCATCATCCCGCGTGCAGAGTGGGAAACCGCCATGAGCAACCACCCGTTCGATGCCGCGGCATATCGCGACGTGCGAGCGGACCTCAAAATGCTCGAAAAGCTCGGAGCCGACGTGACGCTCGTCGACGATGACGAAGCGGATGTCGGACCCGGTATCAAGATGGAGCGCTCCGGAGGTGTCACACCCGCGAACTCGACCGTCGTCATCTCCTGTGGGTCAGAGAAATTGATGGTTTCTCCGCTTCTGTTTCCGACCCCCTTCCATATCGACCCGAGCGTGCAGTTCGGCTTCAGCATGGCGCAACGCGAAGCCTACGACGAGAAAGCTCGCCTCCTCGAAAAGGCCGATCGAGAACGCCAGTGCATATTCTTCCCGATGGACCCTCTCCGCCGAGCTGTCTACATCGACCGCGACCGTTCCGGCAACTTCGTCGGACAAGAGTGCGACATCCTGTCGCAGTTGGACCCCCTGCTTCAGTAGTTCGAAGCGCACACCGATCGCCCTAATAAGCGGTCCGACTAATGTCATTCTTAGCGGAAAACTAATCTCTCAACGCCGGTAGAGCGCGCTCGGAATGACACGCTGGAGGCGTCATCAGGGCAGTCATCGGCGAGAACCGCGCCACCGATAGACGAAAAACCCTTCACATCGCCCCAACCAACACTACCCCGTCCCCATCAACCTCTCGCAGCACGACCTCTTCAATCAACCCGTCCCCCTCCGCCTTGATGTCGCCCGCACTCATTCGCACTTTGATGTAGTTGTCGGTGAGACCCGACCTGCCGCGCTGCCCTTCCCACAGAACGGAGCGAACTTGACCAAGCATTGACGCTTTGAAGCTCTCTGAACTCGCGGCGGCGATGGAGCGGAGTTCTTTGGCTCGTTCAACCTTTAGGACGGGATCGAGATGATCTGCGAAGTAGTGGGCACTCGTACCTGGTCTCGCCGAGTATGGGAATATGTGGGTATCTGAGAAATCGACTGCTCGCATCACTGATGCCGATGCTTCGTGATCCTCATCGGTCTCGCCAGGGAAGCCAGCGATCACGTCGGTAGTCACTCCGCATCCCGGCAGTCGGTGCCTGACTAGATCGACCTTACGCAAGAACTCGGCGGCGGTGTAAGTTCGTCGCATCTTGCGCAGGATAGTGTCGCTGCCGCTCTGCAACGGCATGTGGAAATGTGAGCAAAGTCGGCCTTCGCCTTGGTCGGTCCACACATCCAGCAGGCGATCATCGATCTCTGGCGGCTGCAGCGACGACACCCGGATGCGCGGCATCTGCGTCCTGGTCAGCACCTCGGTCAGCATGAAAGCGAGGTCTATACCAGCGCCGAGATCGAAACCGTAGTGTCCCAACTGAGTACCGGTGAAGACGACCTCACGGCAACCCGCGCGTTCTAACTGCGTGACGCGACTCACGATTGCGTCGATTGGGACGTTCCTCTCGCGTCCCCTGACCTTGGGCACGATGCAGTAGGCACATACCTGATCGCAACCTTCTTGTATCTTCACAGATGCTCGGGTGCGTCCCAACAGCGCTTCGCTTGGAATGACATCTCGACCATCGGAACACGGCGTGAGGTCGATCTTCAACCGATCGGCGATCTTCTCGACTAACTGTGGCTTCGCCTGGTTGCCCAGAACCAGATCGACGCTGTGAAGACTCGCGGTCTCATCGGCCGCTCGTTCCGGATAGCACCCCGTCATCACCGTCAGAGCACTCGGATATCGACGTTTGGCGGCCGATATCGCCTGTCGTGCCTTCTTGTCGGCGACGTGCGTGACCGTGCATGAGTTGAGAATGAAGACATCGGGCGGGTGCGAATTGTCACGTCCGCGAACCTCGAAACCGGCGCGCAGGAACTCCGCCGCCATCTGCTGGGAATCGGCGGTGTTCAACTTGCAACCGTGCGTCTCGATTTCAACTGTCGCCATACTCGGTACGATTCTACGAACGGTGTCGGGCGTAGCAGACTTGTCATTCTGAACGAAGCGGAGCGGAGTGAAGAACCTGATGGAGCAGGCCAGCGCACGGCGGATAGATTCCTCGCTACGCTCGGAATGACAGTGTGTACATAGAATGACGCGGAGGTGGTGCGCGGACACTGTGGCGGTGGCTGAGCGTTCGGGCACTCCCTACGTCCTCACTCCGATTGTCCGCTTCCCCATCGCTCCGCGAAGGGGCGGGGATGTCGCGGATATATACTTCATTCAGCACATCTGAAACGTTCATCAATCGACGGAAAGACGTAAAACATGAGCGACCGGGTAGTCGTCACTGGGATTGGGTTAGTCACGCCCTTGGGCACCGACCGCGAAACGACTTGGAAAAACCTCGTCAACGGAGAATCGGGTATCGACTACATCGGCGCGTTCGATCCTGAGGGATTCGAGTCTCGCATAGCTGGAGAGGTCCGAGATTTCGACGCCGCTGGCGTGCTCGGCAGACGACAGGCCAAACGCATGGACCGATTCGCGCAGTTCGCTTGTGTAGCTAGTCTCGAGGCGCTAGAAGACGCCGGTATAGAGATGGAAGATGAAGATGCGGATCGAGTGGCTGTTCTGATCGGCAGCGGCGTCGGCGGTATCATAACCATCTCCGAACAACTTGAAGTGCTGAGCGATCGTGGTCCTCGCCGTGTCAATCCGTTTCTCGTTCCTATGATGTTGGGCGACATGGCGAGCGGGCAGGTATCGATGACCATTGGCGCCAAAGGCCCGAACTTCTCGGTCGTATCAGCTTGCGCCACCGGAACCGATTCCATCGGCGAAGCGGCGGAGATGATCCGGCGAGGCGTCGTGGATGTCGCGATTGCAGGCGGTTCGGAAGCTGCCATCTGCCCGATCGGAGTGTCAGGTTTCAACGCGTGCAAAGCACTTTCGACCCGCAACGATGACCCGCAAGGGGCGTCCCGACCTTTCGATGCCGAACGAGACGGTTTCGTGCTCGGTGAAGGCGCTGGTGTGATTGTCATCGAATCGTTGGAGCACGCCGAGAAACGCGGCGCTGATGTCCTCTGCGAACTCGTTGGCTACGGCGCGACAAGCGACGCGCACCATGTCACACAGCCGCATCCCGAAGGTGAAGGCGCGGCGGAAGCGATGGGGATCGCTATCGACCAAGCCGCTATCGAGCCTGAAGAAGTTGCGTACGTCAACGCTCACGGGACATCGACACCACTGAACGACAAGTTCGAGACGATCTCCATGAAGAAGGTTTTCGGCGATCATGCCTACGACATCTGCATCAGCAGCACCAAATCAATGACAGGTCATCTTTTGGGCGCGGCCGGCGGCATCGAAGCCGCGTTCGCTATCCTCGCCATCTCCGAATCGGTCGTTCCACCGACCATAAATCTCGAGAACCCGGACCCCGACTGCGATCTTGACTACGTTCCGAATCTGGCGAAGCGCGGGCGCGTGCCGGTTGCGATGTCGAACTCGCTCGGTTTCGGCGGGCACAACGCTTCGGTGTTGTTCAAGGAATTTGAAAATTGATCTCGCGGCAGCGAGCCGCGTCCTTCAATTCCCAACGCGTCGTTGAAACGCCGGCAGCGCTCCAACCGATCACCTCACGCTGGCGCGTCGCCGAACCGCCACCCGACGGCTTCCATCTCTCGCTGAGCAATCAAGCTCCGGCAGGTTCGCTTGCGATCGCATCTTCCCTGCTTTACCACCGCGGCATCCGCACCGACGCCGACGCCCATTCGTTCCTTAACAATGGTCTCGACGCGATGGATCCGCCGAGTGTTCTGCCCGGTATTTCGCAGGCGGTCGATGTGATCCTGAGCGCAGTTCGAAATGGCGAAGGTATCGGCATCCTCGGCGATTTCGACGCCGACGGGATCACGGCGACAGCGATTATCGTCCTGACGCTCCGCAAGCTCGGTGTGGAGCCCAGGTATCACCTGCCACACCGCGAGATCGAGGGGCATGGCATCTCGTTAGAGGCGTTGGAAACCTTCAAGGAGCAGGGTGTCAGCGTCATCATCACCGTCGACACGGGCATCACGGCTTTAAAAGAGGTCGATTATGCCAATGTGTTAGGCATCCGCGTCGTCATCACCGACCATCACATCCCGCTGGGCGGAGAGTTGCCGAATGCGGCGGCGATCGTGAATCGACATTTATCGGAAGATGTCGAATTGACCGATTACTGCGGTGCCGCGACTGCGTTCAAGCTGGCGATGGCCCTGCTCGCGGCCGCGGGTCTCGATGCGGCACCAGAGCTGCTGCCGCTCGCGGCTGTTGGCACCTTGGCGGACCAGACCGAACTTCACGGCGACAACCGCATCATCGTGCGTCAAGGTCTCAAGCAACTCGACAACGCGGCTCCGCCCGGGCTGATCGAACTCACACGTTTGATCAACGGGAAGATCCGTCACAACGGACCATACGATGCCGAGTTCGTGACATTCCAGCTGGCTCCGCGCCTGAACGCTCCGGGCCGCATCGATTCTGCCGATCCGAGTTTGCGGCTTCTCATCTCGACTGACATCTATCAAGCAATGCAGCTGGCCAACCATCTCGACGATGCGAATCGGAAACGTCGCAGCATCGCGAACAAGGCGTGGAGGGCGGCACAGCCTCTGATCGACGAGATGATGGACCATGGCCGCAACGTGATGGCGATCGAGGTAGATCCCACGCTGCCGATGGGCGTTCTTGGTCCGCTTGCGGGTCACGCATCGGAATACTCCGCGTCTCCGGCGTTTGCGTTTCAAGTTATCGATGGCGTCGCGCGGGCGAGTGCTCGAAGCGTCCCAGGTTTCGACATACACCGTGCATTGGAGGCGACCTCGACCAAGTTGCAACGATTCGGCGGACATTCTGCCGCTGCGGGTTTCGCAGCCGAAGCGGAACTGATTCCTGAGATTTCAGCACACCTAGAGACACAGATGTCGTGGTCAGAACTAAGCGCGGCGGTTGACGAGCGCGTCGTACGAACAGTAGACGTCGAACTCGAGCTTCATCAACTCGGTCAATCGCTCTGGGACTTCATAGGCTTGATGGCGCCTTTCGGCACCGGCAACTCGGAGCCATTGTTCTTGATCCGCAACGCGGTCAGCGCAGACATCAACTACATGGGACGCAACCAAGACCATGTTCGGCTGGTGCTGAGGGACGACACGGGGCGATCCTTTCGCGCCGTCGGGTTCGGCATGGCGGACAGTCTGCCACCCACTCGTTCGGTCGATGCAGTGGTGAGCCTCAAGACCGACTACTACCGAGGCAATCGGCGAAGGGAGCTTCGAATACACGATATTGCGGCGAGTTCGTGAGCGACCCGGTTATTTGAACATTATCTGTTGACGATCTCGCCCATCCGCGGACGAAGGTCACACTCTGTGCGCTTGTTATCGCGCCAGCTCCCGCTGCCGTTCGCGGCGTGAACGCCCGGCGCTGGGGCGATCTACTGGTGTAGCCGCGGGTTTGCCGCCGCGTGGTCGTCGTATACGGTCGATCAATCGGACTTTCCAGATGATCCACGGGATCGTAACGAGCCACACAAGGATCGCGATCAAGTGTGCTTCTTGGAGGCCCCAGAACTTGACATCGTCGAGTCTGACGAACTGTATCCCGAAGCGGGCAGTTGCGTATAAGGCGAGATAGATCATGAAGATGCTGCCTGCCGGTCTGACGCGTCCGCGCAGGAGGAAAATGATGCCGAGGATGATGATGTTGGCGATCATCTCGTAAACCACCGCGGGGTGGACCGGCTTGTCAACGTCGGTACCGAAGATTTCGGGATACTG
>JAAXHR010000436.1 GCA_012270805.1 Dehalococcoidia bacterium | reverse complement strand
GTGTACGCGCATCCCGACGCTAACGACCTGTTCATGTATGGAATAGAGGGTAAGAGCTACGTGCGCGAGGACGGCAAGATCAGGTATACGGATTTTGTCCTGGACAACCCTGATGGCATGGGTACGTTCGAGTCCCTGCGCAGCCTTGGCGGTTGGCCGAACGTACCTTATGTTCAAACCCAGGAAGCCTATGATCTGCTCAATCTGGAGTTTCCGGAGATCCTCGAATTCACGATCAAGACGAGACCCTATATCGTGGATGCGTTTCCGAGAGTTCTCCCCACTTCGGAAGAGTCCGACCAGCTGCCGGCGGTGATGACGGACATAGACACGTTCCGGGATGAATTCCTGTCAAGATTCGTCATCGGTTCCGCGGATGAAGGAGAGTGGGACGATTTTGTGCAAACGCTCAAGGACATGGGTATAGATAGAGCGCGTGCCATCAAACAGGCTCAGTGGGATCGATTTCGGCAGGTTCAGTAAGAGCTGCATAGGGACCACCCAGAAGGCCTCACTGCACTGAACAATTCCATCCTCCGCAAGGACGGGTGGGATTGTTCAGGCGTCTTCCGCGGATGCCATGTCGCGCCCCGTTCACATGACCATGGTCGCGATCCGTGTCGCAGTGTCGATCTCGATCGCGTCCCTTCGAGGTCGGGGGCAGTGAGCGCAAGGTCGACAACTCGATGATCGCTTCAGAGACGATTCCACAAAGACTGCACAAGGCGATACGGCGGGACAGATTCCTCCTGCTGCTCGTCGTCCCCGCGATCGTCTACTATGTCGTCTTTCACTACCTGCCGATGTACGGCGTGATCATCGCCTTCAAGCAATTCTCCCCCGCGAAGGGGATACTGGCGAGCCCGTGGGTTGGCCTCAAGTATTTCGAACAGTTCTTCGGATCGGTGTACTTCGGCAGAGTGGTGAGGAACACCGTCCTCCTCAGCGCATATACGCTGCTATTCGGCTTTCCCGTACCGATCGTGTTCGCGCTGATACTCAACGAGCTGAGAAGGCCGGGCTTCAAGAGAGTCGTACAGACCATTAGCTACTTGCCACACTTCATCTCGGTGGTGATCGTCGTGGGGATGGTGGTCAACCTGTTCGCCATGCGCGGAGGGATCGTAAACAACGTCATCGAGTATTTCGGCGGCGAACGGATCAATTTTCTCATGGATCCGCGCTACTTCAGATCGCTCTATGTCGGTTCGGAAGTCTGGCAGACGTTCGGCTGGAACTCGATCATATACTTTGCGGCCCTCGCCGGTATCGACGCCGATCTATACGAAGCTGCGCGGATCGACGGCGCCAGCCGCGTGCGGCAGATGTGGCATGTGAGCTTGCCGGGAGTGCTCCCGGTTACCATGATTCTTCTCATAATCGCTCTTGGGAATCTGATGAGCGTCGGATTCCAGAAGATATTGTTGCTGTACAATCCTTCGACGTACAGTGTGGCCGATGTGATCGCCACTTATACGTATCGAAGGGGCATTCTCAATTTCGAATACAGTTTCGGGGCGGCGGTTGGACTGTTCAATGGAGTCATCAACATGGCCGTGCTCCTGGCGATGAACAAGATCAGCAGAGCGGTGGCGCAGATATCGCTGTTCTGAAGGGTGTAGCATCGTGATCAGGGAGTCGGCGGAGGACAAGGCCATGTTGCTCATCGCGGTCAGCGTGTCCGTGGTCGCGGC
>JAAXHR010000031.1 GCA_012270805.1 Dehalococcoidia bacterium | reverse complement strand
TATGAGTTGGGTGTTGCTTCGGGTATTTCGGATACGGCGTATAACCCGTCGGCGAGGATCACCCGTGCTGCTATGGCCGGGTTCATGGCTGCGGTGTTGGATCATTCCAACGCACGTCCCGCCGGTGTGACCATCCAAGCTTCCCAGACTTCCGGGTTTGGTGAAATCAGCGATGCTGTGATTGCGGTTTCCTATCGCGACGACAGTTTCATGCCGATGGAAGACGTTTCCATCACGATTTTCGATAGCGAAGCTGTTGGTGAGTTCACCGAGGACGGCACCTGCGCGACGGCCACCGATTGTGATTGGAGCGAAAACGAGTCTACGACTGACGAGTCGGGTAACAACTTCGATACCACAGGTGTTGCTGAAGAAGGTAAGACCAACACCTACTATGCGTGGATGGGCGACGATGACACCACCGAGTTCGATGCCGATGATGTCGACTATGCATCCGTCACGCTGTCTTCGACTACGGACGCCACGGCAATCAAAGTCACTACTGACATCAACGAGAACGCTGATGAAAACACCGTAAATCTCGATAGTGACAGCAGCGTTACTCTCACTGTGCAACTGGTCGACGATGATGAAGCCGATGTTGCTAAGTCCGGAGTGACAATCAGTGTTGGCTTGGAGCAGGCCACCCATGAAGTGTATCCCGGTCCTGATGCTTTGACCACCGATGACAATGGTCAGGCCACGTTCACAATAACCGGCCCGGAAAGCACCGATGAGGATGACCTCGACAGAGAAGATACGGTCACATTCACACCAGATCTTGATGGTGACGCTGCTACCGCAAATGCCGGGGACGCTGAGACTCTTACAATCCAGTGGAGTGACGAAGCCGCTGCTTTGGTATCGAGTAAAGCAAGTGCCCCTGGTTATGCGATTGTCGACGACGACAACAAGGTGACGATCAAGGCTTCGGTGACTTACTACGATCAGTACGGAAACCCCGCCGGAAAGGGCGAGACAGTCACGATCACCATAAATAGTACGAATACAGCAACAAAGAGAGTGAACAGCAGAGGCACAGCCAGCTATAGCGCCACAGTGGATGATGGTACTAAAGGTACGATATCGGTAACCTTCTCCGAGGTTTCTGGTGAAACAGCTACTGCTAATGACGTTTACGTGGTTAATCATGCCCCAGATGACAGCTCAGTCTCAGCTAAGATTGACGACGTCTATGAGGACGACAACAGGTTCCGCATTGGTAGTGATTTGTACAGCTATGACTCGGATGACACTTTCGTGCAGGATGGCGATCTCATCAGCCTGGACGAGTTCGAAGACGCAATAACAGGCGACCCTCCTGCTATCAGCAGCGTGGACATCGTTTCTTACGATGACGACGGTTCCAGCATCTTCAGTATTGGTCCGTAAGCTCTAGAACTTTTCGACTATCAGAAAGAGACTCCCTCCGGGGAGTCTCTTTCTCTATCTCAGGACATGAACTCGAATAGAGTTATCAGCCCGCCTAGTCCGGCGATCACCGCAACGGTCATCCAAGCCATCGACACCCGCACCTTAGCGATCTCCACCTGTAGGTCCTTGTGGACTTTAGTGGCTCATCGATGCTCCTATGGTTGTCAAAT
>JAAXHR010000100.1 GCA_012270805.1 Dehalococcoidia bacterium | reverse complement strand
TCCACCGAGACCTGACGCTGTACGCTACGAGCGCGGACGGCATCCACTGGGAGAAGCCCAATTTGGGGCTATGCCACTTCAACCGCCTATCAGGCAGCGGAGAGAACATCGTTGGCGACACGCAGAATAACATCATGCTCGATTTTCACGGAGCCAGCGTGTTTCTCGACCTGGAGGAGCCCGATCTCCAAAAGCGGTACAAGGCAATCGGTTTTATCAGACGGTTTGAGGAGATACGGATATCTTATTCGCCTGACGGGGTGCATTGGTCGGAACCGCAGCCCGCCGCCGAAAGACGCAACGAGGGTTCTTTCAACGCCTGTTACGTTCCGGGACTTCGCCGCTACGTGGCAGGGAGTATCATTCGGTCAAACGATCCGCGCTACGAGTTCATCAATCACGAGGGGCAACGCGGCAGGAAACGGGTAATCACAACGCTCATCAGCGAGGCGCGGGATTTGGAGCGTTGGGAGGAGACTATGGTCATCTATCCCGATGAGCATGATCCGCCCAGCACGCAATTTTACGGAATGGCGCCGTTCACCTACGGCGACAACGGCATCATCTTCGGGTTTCTTCACGTGTTCGACTACACTGGTGCCGGCCCCGCAAATGACGATGGGCCAATCGAAGCGCAACTGGTTTATAGCCGCGATGGCAGGGAGTGGCACCGCACGGAAGACAGAAGCCCGGTTATCCCTTTGGGACCCAAGGGCTCTATCGACGGCGGGATGATAATCATGACAGCCCTCGGCACATCCACCCACGGCGACGAGCTGGTCGCATACTATACCGCAGGGAACACCGGGCACGGTGCGCCGGTTAAGGATCGTGACTTCACGATTGCCAGGGCGAGTTGGCGGCGCGACCGGCTGGTGGCATTGCAAGCTGATCGCGGCGTCGTGGAGACCGTACCGCTGGAGACGACGGGAAACCGTCTGGAAATCAACGCGGACGCAGCGGGTGGAAAGATCGCCGTGGAGGTGCTCGACGCGGAGGGGAATGTGCAACCAGAATTCTCACGCGAAACGTGCAATGTTATCGACGATGACAGACTGGCGCATCAGGTTCGTTGGGAGGGCAGAGATTTGTCGGGTGTCCAGCGTCCGTTCAGGTTGAGGTTCCTGATTCGTAACGCGAAGTTGTATGCGTTTAAAATCCTGTAGGAGCGATCTCCTGATCGCTATTCTTTGCATCTCGCCCCTTCGGCGCATGTAGGATCGATCTCCAGGTCGCTAACCCGTTTTTCGCATTAAACATATGTCAAATGAACCACCAATCATGATTTCAAACCATTTCTCAAACTCTACCTCATTCGTCAATCGCATGTTGTCACGATGGTTCTTGCCCGTTAGCTGCGCCGTGACGGGCGTTGGAGGGGGTGGCACTGCCCTCGGCGGCGACCCTCAACAGATCGGCAACAGAACGCAACTGTTCGTCGACGACCTGCTCATTCATCGCAGAGAAGGAGTTTCTCGGCGCGTCCAACAGGGTTCCAAGATGGATAAGCCGGTCGTGATGCCCGAGCACCCGTGGGAGTTCGCTTATCATCATGGGGAAGATTATTTCGGCAAACACATTTTCATCTATGGCACCGTGATGTTCGACCCGCACCAGAACCGGTACCG
>JAAXHR010000391.1 GCA_012270805.1 Dehalococcoidia bacterium | reverse complement strand
TTAGCCGTCAAAGGGTACTAGTCCACGTTCGCCGTCAATTCCTGCCCTGATGCAGCTCGGAAATTGCACAGGTTCGGTACCGCAATCGATCACAAAGAGTGAGCAAATAATGAGACGCATTATTCTGGCAATACTCTGCGCGCTGTGCGCCTGTCCGCTGCCACGTCCAGGATACGCCCAGGAGACGACAGACCCATTCACGGGATTCAACTTCATGTGGCAGCCTTTCAGCGCCCGTGACGAAGCGCTTGGCGCCACCGGAGTGGGTACCGTCGGAACCGCGATGGCCCTTATGTACAATCCGGCCGGGATCGCCTTCGTAGAGGGATTGGATGTGGGTTTCACGTTGGCGAACACAAACAGGAAACGCGACGACCTCTGGATCTCAGAGGAGCGCAGATCCGCGAACCTCGATTTTGATGAAAGGAACTACGTCGTCGGGTTTGCCGTGAATGCGGGGAAGAAGTGGTCGCTCGGTCTTTCGGTGCAGACGTACGATCACGGTTTCGATGATGAAGACGTAAGCCAGTATGCCGCATCCGGCGCCTGCGGCTGGCGGATCGCCGATCAGTTCGCGATTGGATCCGCCCTCAAGCTCATCTCTGAAGCATTTCCCGGCAGGAACGAAAGCGTTTACGCCTTCGACCTGGGCGCGTATTTCGCGTCGAAGTCCGGCAATTCAGTCATCGCACTGGGCGCGCGGAATTTAACCGGCGGTTTTCTGGGCGAGCCGGAGGATTACCTCGTGCCAAAGCGTATCCGCGCCGGGGTACTCATCGACCTGGTTTCTACCGTCGGTCTGGATCCGTTTCCGCATTATCTGAATCTCGCGGCCGACCTCTACAAACCGATCCGTTCGTTCGGACATACCGCGCTGCGCGTTGGAATCGAATATACATATCTGATGCGACGAGCGGAGGGATATACACTCGGCTTATCACTACGGGGAGGGCACGCATCGCCGAATCCCATCGGATGGGGTTGCGGGCTGGAGTTCAGGTCTGCCGGTGGGCGGCGGGTCGCCGTGGATTACGCCCGAAGGGGTCTGGGAGTTGGCGGTGATGAGGCCTTCATTCGCGCACTCATCAATGAGGCGATCAAGGACGACGTCACGCAGTTGGTAAGCGTTTCAATTGAGATGTAAAGGGAAATGGCGCGGTTTTGAAGCAGGTCAACCCGTTCAATTTGGAAGGGCAAACCTGATGTCCGATTCGGAAATCAACTCAGAAGGCAGGCAAACCATGTGGCGATTCGTCCTGATTCTACTTTGCGTTCAATTTGTTTGTTCTTCGGCGGGCGATGCATTCGCGCAGGGACTGCCCGATCGCAGAGTGGGGTTCACGTTTCTCCTGCTTCCCACCGGCGCGCGAGACGAAGCGCTCGGCGCGACCGGCGTCGCATCGGTGGGAACCGCTTCGACCATGATGTACAATCCTGCCGGGCTCGCCTTCGTGCAGAGGCTGGACGCGAATTATTCGTACATCGATTGGTATGGACGCATCAGGAAACACATAGCGTGTATTGCCGGGAGGGCATCGAAGGCAGGAACGTTCGGTGTTTCATTGCAGAATTACGGCTATGGAAACATCACGAACTGGGACGCAAAGGACAACGCGGTAACAACGGCCTGGTGAGCCTCGTTATCCGACAGGTTCGCGCTCGGGGCCGCCGGCCGGCTGATCCGGCAGCCGCATCCGGACGGGACCGACAACGTCTTCGCGCTCGATCTCGGCGCAACTTTCGCCACGGAGTCCCGCGGTGCGATCATCGCGCTTGGCGCGCGAAACCTGAGCGGCGCGGCAATGGGCGAGCCCGAGCGCATCGACGTTCCGAAGCAGGTCCGGGCGGGGGCGCTCATCGATTTGATTTCGACGATGGGATTCGATTCCTTCACGCAACACCTCGACGTCGCCGTTGACCTGATCAGACCCTTCTATCCCCAGGGTCAAACCGCAATGAACACGGGTGTGGAGTATACCCGTATAACTTCATTGGCGCCAGGGTATTCACTTGCCGTTTCACTGCGAGCAGGACATAAATCGAGCACTCCCATCGCGCTTGGATTCGGATTCGCGCTCACGACAGCAGGCGGTAGAGGACTCGCTCTGGATTACGCCAACAGGGGTTTCGCAGGTCCGTGAGAGACCAGAGGATACACGTATTCAGCGTCGCGCTGAATCTGTGAAAGACGATCCGGCGTTCACGTCGTGATGTACGACCTATAACGCGAACATATGGGAACACCGAAGACGTAGCTGACATCGCATTTCACGAATTGAGGAGCCTTCGGAATGAAACGTGCCATCAGTATCTTCCTGATCGTAACGATTGCGCTGCAGACATTGGGATGCAGTACCTGGAAACCCCTGGCTCGCGCGAATGAGGTCTCCGAGGATAACAGACAGGCATCGATGCGAGACCAGGTTCTGGGGAAGCTCACGGAAGGGATGGCTGTAAGGATAAGAATTCGAGCGGGAACCCATTTGCCGATAAAGGGTAAAGTTATCGACTGCATTATTGAAAAGGTCGGGCCAACATCGCTGACAGTAACCCCTATGACGTTTTATGTCCCGGGTAATGTCAATCGGGAGTTAACGTTGCATTTTTCTGAAATCGAGAGCATCGAATATCGTGAATCGGGTGGGGTTTTCGCTGTTCTTGTGGCGGGCCTTGGGGTCGGAGCGATATTGGGTTTATTGCTTTTTACCTGGGCACTTTCAGGGGTCGAGTTTGACTAAAGAAACAGCTGCCCGATACACATGAAGTACAGCCGTGTCTTCGAAACGGCAATCGCGACCGGACCACGAACGTCTTATCGCTTCTTCGTGATGGCGGACCGCCCTTCTGGCCTGGAACGATGCCGTCACGCTGTCCCACTATGAGGAGGCTGACAGATGAAACGCGCCATCAATATTGTCATGATCGTAGCGATCGCGTTACAATCCGCGGGATGCAGTACGTGGAAACCCCTGGCACGCGTGGACGAGGTCCCCTATGATGACAGACAGACGTCAATGAGAGACCAGGTTCTGGGAAAACTTACCGAGGGTATGCGTGTAAGGATCCGAACTCGTGACGGGTCCCCAACGCCGGTCATCGGTCAAGTCATCGAATGCGACATTGAAAAAGTCGGTCCAACGTCGCTGACAGTAGTCGCTTCGACACGGTTTGGTTTCGCCGATGATTTAAACCTGAGGTTGACGTTGCGCTATTCTGACATCGAGAGCGTCGAATACCGTAAATCGACCCGTGGACTTGATACTTTTGTGTTTGGCGCGCTGATTGGAACGATATTGGGTCTCTACCTCTTGGGTCGTGCGTTTTCCGGGATTACATTGGACTGACACTACAACGGCCCAGAAACACCTTAAGCGTCGGTCTGCAGCGCATCCCGTTTGTGACTACCCGGGTTCTCGTCGGCCCAAGGCTACCTCATCGTCACGAGCGCGAACTGCCCTTTGGGCCGCGAGCAATGCCCTAACGCTGTCTCAATATGAGGAGGCTGACAGATGACACGTACCATTAGCATAGTCTTGATCTTGGCGATTGCGTTGCAGACGGTCGGATGCAGTACCTGGCGACCCCTGGCTCCCGTGAACGAGATCCCTGAGAGTGACGGACAGGCTTCGATGCGAAACCAGGTGCTGGGAAAACTCAAAGAAGGAATGGTTGTTAGGATAACAATCCGCGAGGGCGCCACTGTGTCTATGAAGGGTCAGGTTATCGAGTGTGTAATCGAGAAGGTCCGCCTGACATCGCTGTCAGCAACCCCGTTAATGGGTTACGCCATTGGCAATGACGAAACGGAGTTTATGCTGCAATATGCCGACATCGCCAGCATTGAAATTCGTTCGGTTCGCTATCGTGGGTCATATTTTTTCCTGGGTGGCGTTGCTATAGGGACGATATTGGGTTTCTTGATCCCTGCCATTGGATTCGCTACAGCAGATTGACAGAGTTACTGCCCTGTACACCCGAAGTGCCGGTCTGGCGGTGCATCTCGATTGAGACCACAGGCGATCGTTTTTCCGGGGTTCCCTTAACTTCACGAACGCAGGTTTCACTTGGAACGACGAACATTGCGGTGACGGTATCTGACAATGAGGAGGCTGACAGATGACGCGCGCCATCAATATCGTTTTGGTCTTAGCGATTGCTCTACAAACGGTCGGATGCAGTTCCTGGCGACCCCTGGCTCGCGCGAATGAGGTCTCCGAGGATAACAGACAGGCATCGATGCGAGACAAAGTTCTGAGCAAACTTAACCTGAATTATTCATAAAAAA
>JAAXHR010000371.1:1815-11944 GCA_012270805.1 Dehalococcoidia bacterium | reverse complement strand
GTGATTGGTTGCGCCGGTACAGGTGATGACGATGTCGACTTTCGACATTTCGGTTGGGACATCGTTAAGGACTACGGTGGCGGCTCCCATGTCGGTGGCTAGTCCGTGGGCGCGTTCGGTGGAGCGTGAGGCGATGCGCATGTCTTTTATACCGACTCGGACTAGGGACATGGCGGTGAGGCGTCCAGTTTCTCCGGCACCGACTAGGAGAGCGGATTTTCCGTGGAGATTGCCGATTTCGCGTTCAAGGAGTTTGACGCCGAATGACGGGATAGAGACTTGGGACCAACCGAGTCCGGATTCCTTGCGGGCATTTCGTCCGGTCCGAAACGCAACGTGGAACATGCGGGAGAGCACCGGGTCGGCTGGTTTGTCGACGTTTGCAAGTGCTTGGAATGATCGGGCGACTTGTCCAGCGACTTGGTGGTCGCCTTGAACGAGTGAGTCGAGTCCGGTGACGACTCGGAAGAGGTGGTGAACGGCGTCGTATCCGGTTTTGGCGTAGATGTAAGGTGCGAGATCGGCATCGGTGCCGTTGTGGTCTGATGGCTGGTTTCGGCGGCTTAGGACCGAGAGGTAGGTGATCATCTCCTCCATGGTTGCGCCGGCGTTTCGGGTGACGGCGTATAGCTCGGTTCGGTTGCAAGTGGAGAGGATAGTAGCGGAGTCGTGCGGGTCGAGGCGAGCGGAGAGATCGCGTATGTACGACGGGAGATCGCCTTCGGAGACTGCGACGCGTTCGAGGACGTCTAGGGGTGCGTTCCGATGGCTGAGACCTGTGAGTACGAAGTTCAATGGAATACCAGCGAAGTTGGTTTAGCGGCTAAGTTTTAATTATCCACACGATGATGATGCTCAGGATTTGGGATCATAAGGGGGCCTTAGTTCGCAGGGTGTTTCGCTGGTCAGCGGATGGAGGGGGACATCGCCATAGCCTGCCGGGCATACTTCACCTGCTGTGCGCTCTCCCCTTTCGTGCCACGAAAGGAGCAGTGTATGTGGCGGTACAATTTAGGCGAATGAATTTAGTGGACGGAGATGGACATGGTTGACGATATTCTTCCTCCGGATGAACGGGGGTATGCTGATCCGAGTATCTTGGTGACGACGGATTGGTTGATGGAGCATATTGGCGATGCGAATGTGGTTGTGGTGGATACGGATGATCCTAGCGAATATGCGGAAGGACATATTCCTGGCGCTTCGAATCCGCCGGACAATTATTACAAGACGTCGCTGGAGGATCGGACGCATATTCAGGGTTCGGAGCAGTTTGCGGTGACTATGAGTGCGTTGGGTATCGGTGATGATTCGCTGGTAGTGGCGTATGACCGGACTGGTGGGCTGTATGCGTTGCGGTTGATGTGGGCTCTGCACTATTACCGGCATTACAACGTTAAGATGCTGGACGGCGGATATCAGCGATGGGTTGTGGATGGTGGCGCGGTGAGCACGGTTGCGTATCAATCTGATGGGTCGGCATCGTTCACTCCGAGGGGGCCTGACCGGTCGATCTATGCGGATATGAATGATGTTTTGGCGGCGATCGGTTCGGATGACACGACTTTGCTGGATGTTCGGACAGATGGCGAATGGGAAGGATCGAACAAGCGCGGTGGGAAACGCGGCGGTCGTGTTCCGGGTGCGATTCATTTGGAGTGGGTGAATTTCCATACTGGCGGCGATGTGCCGACGTTGAGGACGGCGGACGAGCTTCGGGCTTTGCTGGCGGATCAGCGCGTGTCGACAGACGGTGAAGTGATCACGTATTGCCAAGGCGGCATTCGGGCGGCACAAGCGTACTGGGTGTTGAAGCTGGTAGGTGCTGAACGGGTTAGGAACTACGATGCGTCGTGGCGTGAGTGGGGCAACAACGAGGAAGTTCCGGTTGAGAACGAGACTTAGAGTCGTTGAGTGACAACCACGCGGGGATACGGTTCGTATGTCAATAGCGAATGTGCGAGTAAAACAACTCGCTCCTGTCCGCTTTGGTGACGGATTGGGAGCGGCAAAGGGTGGATGGAACAGATGAGAATTTTGGGTAGAAGTAGACGAGACTCGGCGTACGGAGCGACGTTTTTCGGAGCGGTGATTCTTGCGATGGCGCTGATGCTGACGTTGAGCGCGTGTGGCAGCGACGAGACGGAGGTTGTGGATACGGCGACACCCGAACCAGTGACGCCGACTGCGACTTCCGCACCGGAGCCGACTGAGGAACCGACGGTTGGGCCGACTCCAGAGCCAGAGCCTACGAAGGCACCGGCGATGCGAACAGAGCCTGTCGAGTTATTCGAAAAGGATGTTCGGAACATCGATGCTTGGATCAACAGCGAGCCAACGTCGATCGCGGAGTTGACGAGTCAGGGCAAGGTTGTTCTGGTAGATTTCTGGACTTACACGTGCGTGAACTGCCTGCGGACGTTGCCGTTCCTGCGCGAGTGGCAGGAGAAGTATGCGGACAACGGACTAGTGATTCTCGGAGTTCATGCGCCAGAGTTCGAGTTTGAGAAGGAGCTTGAGAACGTTCAGATGGCGGTGGATGACGAAGGCATCGAGTGGCCTGTGGCTTTGGACAACGAGATGTCGACGTGGCGGAGTTTCAACAACCGGTATTGGCCGGCGAAGTATCTGGTGGGTGTCGACGGTGAGATTCACTACTCGCATTTCGGCGAGGGTGCCTACCGCGAGACGGAGCTTGAGATACGGAAGGTTCTGGAGGCTGCGGGTTACGATGTGAGCGGTGTTCCGGTCGGTGAGGTTGAGAACACTAGTCGGGACAATACTGCGAGGTCGGTGACGCGCGAGCTTTACGGTGGGTACGACCGGAACTACAGCGTTTACGGACTGTACGCGGCGCAGGACGAGTACTACGTGGGGCCGGACCGTGAGGTTGAGTACGAGGACATATACGCGGAGCGCAACAGCTATCCGCCGCAGAAGTTCGTGTTGAGCGGTCTCTGGCGCAACGAGCAGGAGGCGATTGTGCACGCTCGTGAAACAATGGATCTGAGCGACTACATAGCGTTCCGTTTCCACGGTCGGAGCGCGAACGTTGTGATCGATCCGCCGGAGCCAGATGAGTTCAAGGTTTATGTGGAGCTTGATGGACGTCCGCTGATGGAGAACGAGGCTGGCGATGACATTCTGTTCGACGACGAAGGCCGGTCATATTTCAACGTCGATGAAGGTCGGATGTACAAGATCGTGGAGACTCCGGAGTATGTGGAAGACACGTTGAAGTTGAGTAGCGATTCTCCGAACTTTGCGATCTTCGCGTTCACGTTCGGGATTTACGACGGCGGCTTCTAGTAGATGAAGCCGCGATCGGGGTAATGTGATGCGTTTGGGTCAAGTGACTGCTTTGGCGGCAACCTTGGGGTTGCTGGCGTTGTTCTCGGTGGGGTGTACGAGCGAGGAGCCGACGACTACGCCATTGCCGACGGTGGCACCTACCCAAACGCCGGTTCCGCCAAACACTGCGGTTCCTGAAGTTGCGGCGGTGTTGCCTAGCAGCGGTTTGGAGGAGCCCGAGCAGGAGTGGGCTACTCGAACCGAGAGCGAAGAGTTGCGACTGATACTTGCGACGCCGGACTTGGCGCCTGGAACGCGTCGGTTCGCGATGGTGTTAACCGATGGCTCGGGGATTGTCGCGTTTCCTGTAGTTCAGGTCGCGTCGTACAAGTATCCGGATGAATCGGATGCGGCGGCTGATCGTGAGGGGCCAGTGGAGACAGCACTTGCGCGGTACTTCGAGTTTCCCTATGGAACGCGGGGAATACACGTTACGGAGTTGGCATTTGATGAGGCTGGCTTGTGGGGCGTTGAGGCGAGTGTGCCGCAGCCAGATGGAAGCTTTGCGGCGATAGAGGTGGTGATGGAGGTGCATGAGCGTACGATGTCGGTCGATCTGGGCGAGGTTCCTCCACTGGTGGACAGCCGGACTTTGTCGGACGTTGCGGATGTTTCGGATCTGACGACGGGTTCACAGCGGGACGAGAGTCTGTACCAGATATCGCTTGCCGATGCCCTTCAAAACGGGAAGCCGACAGTTGTGGTCTTTGCGAGTCCGGCGTTTTGCACGAATGCGGTTTGCGGTCCGCAGGTGGAGGTGCTGAGCAACTTGAGCGCGTCTTATGGCGACGCTGCGAACTTCGTGCATGTCGATCTATTCACGAATCCGAAGGAGATACAGGGCGATTTGACGCGCGCGATCAAATCACCGTTGCTCGATGAGTGGGGTCTGGTGTCGCAGGAGTGGACGTTTGTGATGGACCGGAACGGCGTAGTAGTTGGGCGGTTCGAGAATTTCGTTCCGCAGGTGGAGTTGGAGCCATCTTTGAAGTCGGTTTTGATGGCTGAAGAGCCTGAGCCGACTGCGACAGCGGTACCGGAGGTTAAGGAGTCGGGCGAATCGATGATGGAGGCGGATGAGGTTGAAGAGTTCGATGTGAGTCTCTCGACGACTTGGCGTAACCTGTTCGATCAGTTCGAGGATTCTGAGCAGTCTTGCATTCGCGATGGGTTTAGCGAAGAGGAGTTGGAGAAGATATTGGAGCGCCAGGTTTTGTCGGAGGAGGAATCGGGCGGTTGGCAGGAGACGTTTATCGATTGTGTTGACCCGTCGACTGCGAAAGCGGTCTGGTTGAGCAACATGCTCGCGTCGATGGAGGGTTTGACTGAAGAGGGGGAGGATTGTATCCGGGAATTGGTTGCGGGCGCTGATGTGAAGGGTGTAATCACTGGGGAACAGCCTGATGCGAGCCCGGAAGAGGTTGCAGTGACGGGCGAGTTTTACGGCGGGTTGTTTACATGCGGTTTGTTGGGCATGTTGGACCAGGTGGATGAGCTGGAAGGTGACGAGGCGTGTTTGGCTGATGTCCTAACTGTTGCGGACAAGGGGTCGATCTACACCGGCAGCCGGGACGATGCGAGCCCTGAGGATGTGGCTAAGTTTGAAGAGTTCATGATGGGGATGTTCATGTGCGTTCCAGGATTGCTGGAGATGGCGTTCGATGAGGCTGCGAACCAGCCGATGCCTACGCAGTGAGTTGAAAAACGTGGAGTTTGAATCTCACATCTTGTACGTTTGAGGAGGTGTGCAGGATTTCGTTTGATCGGTGCAATTCAGATGATGCTCTTGTGAACCGAACGTGGTGTTTCGCCACTGGTTAAACGGTTATTTGCTTTGATTGGATGACTGTTTCATGGTATCGGCGTAACATTGAATCGTCTTGTGCAGGTCTTTTATGTTTCGTGAATTTTGCCGAACAGCGACGTAGGCCATGGTAATGAGTACCAGAACAACATCCGACGGTTCTGTTGAGATCGGGTCGTTGTTCGTGCCGCTTGATGGCACGGAATGGCATGAGAGAGCCATCTCTTACGGGTTGCTCATAAGCAAATGGTTCGGTTCGACGCTCGATCTTTTCTTTTCGCTTGCGGATGTTCCACCGTTGACGCGTCACGGCGAATGGCGTCAACGTGCCCACCTTTCGATAGACACGGCGGAAAATACGGGGAATCGCGATGCTTCGATAGTGAACAACGGTGCGATTCATGAATTCGGGAAGATTCTTGCCAACGACTATCTGAACGAGATAACGCGGCGTCTCGAGCATTTTGGTGTGAATACCACCACCGATTTGAGTGCTGGCAGCCCGGCTCACATACTGTCGTATAAGGCTCAACAGGCTGGAAATTCGATGATTGTGATGTACGCCCGCCCGCAAAGTCGGCTTCGGCGTTATGTTCGTAAGAAGATGGCAGAGGAGCTGATGTCGGTGGCGACGGTGCCAGTATTGATGGTGAACGATGCTCCGGATGTTGACATTCGGAAGATCAGGTTCACGCCTGAATCGGTGATCGTGCCCCTACGAGTTGAAAGCGCGATGCGAGCATGTCTGCCGTACGCGATAGCGATCGCCAAAAAGAACGGCGTTCCGATCCGAATCGTCGAGAGCAATATCGAGTACCGGCGAAATCGCCATGAATTTGATCTGGCGCGTGAACATCTGTCGAAAGCGTTGGAAGAGAGTCCGGTCGAGCATTCGTTCCACGCTTCACGGCTGGGCATCACGAACTCATTGTCGGCGGCTCACAAGTCTTCGCCCTATTCGTGGATCGTGATGGGGTCGCGCATGCGTTACGGCTTCACACGCAATTTCTGGCCATCAGTGTCTGACAACATACGCCGAGAGGTGTCGTGTCCGGTCTTGGCGGTGCCACATGCGGAGTTGATACCAAAGCGTGAAGCGCGTCTCAGGCGCTGGATCGACGATTGGCTTGCGCACCAGGATGTTTCGTCGGTCCTTGCAGCGGAGGCCACCGACCAAGCGAGCAGACGGGGGTGGACGCAAAAGGTAATGTCCGTGTACACCTTCGACGATCGAGACCGGACAGGTTCGGGGAGACCGCCGCAATGGCGGACCTGAACTCGTCAGGGGTCTATCAAGATTCGTTTGGGGATTGGTTGGAGGATCGGGAACGCATCAAGAATGAGATCAATGCTCCGATAGTGGTTCCGAACCAGGCGTATGGAGCGATGGCGATGCCGATGATGGCCCAGAAAAGGGTTGGCGCGCCTAGGAATCGTTCGGCGTCGCTGATTTGCCAGTAGATGATGATTGCGGCGGCAGGAATGAGCATGAGTGCGCCGACGATGAGACCGAACCATACGATTTTCATCTCGTCGGCTTTGGCGATGCCACCACCGACGAATCCGGCGACAAAGGGACTGATGGGGATCGCAACGAAGTGGACACCGGGTACGGGTATGGCTACCAACATGATTGCGAATGCAGTTAGGACACCTTTTAGCATGAGTCTTTTGCGTTGACCGGAGGTGAATCAGTGAGTTATATGAGTATATTTTCCGGTTGGATTTCGGCGATGTGAACAGTGGTATGATTTCCGATTACTTATGGGTCCCCGCATGAGCCGATAGGCAGATGAGATTGACGACTACACACCCACCTACGGACATCCTGATACTGGGCTCGGGCGCGTCAGGCGCCGCGGTTGCATGGCGGTTATCTCAGTCCGATTTCAACGTCGTCTGCTTGGAACAGGGGCGATGGATCAAACCAGAGGAGTATCCTAACGAGCACTCTGACGGGGAGATTCAAGCGCGCGCGAACTGGGCGTTCGATCCGAATGTCCGGGGCCTTGATGTCGACTACCCGATAAACGTGGACGAATCTCCTATCGACCCGTTGATGTTCAACGCGGTTGGGGGGAGCACGATTCACTGGACAGCGCACACCCCGCGCTTCCACCCCTCGGATTTTCGGGTCAGGACTCTGGATGGTGTCGCCGCCGACTGGCCGATCACGTATGAGGATGTCGAGCCGTACTACGACGCGTATGATGAGTTGATGGGTTGTTCCGGGATCAACGGCGATCCGGCCAACCCACCGCGGAAAGAGCGTCCGATGCCGCCGTTGCCAATCGGTTCAGACGGCGAGCGTATGGCGAGAGCTTTCGACCGTCTGAGCTGGCACTGGTGGCCGTCTGACAGCTATGTGAATTCGGTGCCATATCGTGGTCGTCAGGCATGCAACAACTGCGGCAACACCGGCCTCGGTTGTTCTCGGGGTGCGAAGGGTCAGACGGACGTGGCGATCTGGCCAGAGGCGATCGCGAATGGGGTCGAGTTGCGTACGGAATCGAGGGTATTCCGGATCGAGACAGATGCGGAGGGTCGGGCGACTGGCGCGAGTTACTACGATGCGAACGGGGAGGAAAACTTCCAGCCGGCGAAGGCGGTGGTTTTGGCGATGAACGGGATCGGGTCTCCCCGGATCATGCTGAACTCGGCATCGGACGCGCATCCAGAGGGGTTGTGCAATTCTAGCGGCTTGCTGGGCAAGAACTTGATGTTCCACCCTTATGCGATGGTGAGCGGGTTGTTCGATGATGGTTTGAAGACTTACAAGGGTGCCCTGGCGAACATGATTCTTTGCCAGGAGTTTTATGAGACTGACCCTAAGAAGGACTTCGTGCGTGGATACACGTATCAGGTCGCGAGGAGTTCGGGTCCGATATCTACCGCCTGCGGCTATATGTTCGGTCGAGTGCCTTGGGGCGCCGAGCACCATGTAGAGTTTGGGCGACGCTTCGGCGATGTGACGGTGTTAGGCGTTATTGGTGAGGATTTGCCGGAGGAGCATAACCGCGTCGAGTTAGATCCGAAGTTGACAGATTCGAATGGCATCCCGGCGCCGAAGGTGTTTTACAAGTTGAGTTCCAATTCGCGGAGGCAGTTGGACGACGCGATCGAGAATGCGGAGACTGCCTTGCACGAGGCAGGGGCGGTTGAGGTGTTGGCAACGCGATTTTTGAAGGTAGCGGGATGGCACTTGATGGGTACGGCTCGGATGGGCGACGACGCGAAATCATCGGTCGTCAACAGATGGGGACAATCGCACGACACGGACAACATCTTCGTGGTAGATGGATCGGTGTTTGTGACCTGTGCGGCGGTCAATCCGACACCGACGATCGGTGCACTTGCGCTGAGAACGGCTGACTACATCGACCGTGAACGTTCTGATCTGAAGTCCTGAAACGAAGTTCGAGCAATGCCAGATAATGAAGCCCAATTGACGGATACGGACCGCCTCGTTTTATCGGCGGTGATGGACCTTATCGTGCCGGCGGTCGACGAACTGCCCGGCGCGGGCGAGATGGGATTGGCCGCGGCCGCGGAGGAGCTTGCGGGCAAGGAGGCGAAGTATGGGTTGTCGTTGCAACGTGTGATGGATGCCTTGTCGCTTGAGCCTTCGGCGCGTGCGGAGGGCGGTTTCGCGGCGTTGGACGAGGAGCAGCGGATAGCCGCGCTCAGGGTATTAGAAGTGAACATGCCGAGATACTTCGACGATTTCGTGGATCTGGTCTACATCGTCTACTACAGCGACGAGCGTGTCCACAAGCGGATCGGTTGGCGAAGCGGTCCATTGCAGCCTTTGGGTTGGGAGATTCCGGCGTGGGATCCGTCGGTGTTGGAGACGGTCTCGAAGCGGAAGCCGTTTTGGCGGAAGGTGTGATGTCGCGCGGTGTGGCGTCTCCGCAACCGCGATAACATCAGGTTTTATTGCGCTCTGTCCGTAATCCGATAAACCTCACTTAGACATCGAATGCCCAAGCTTCAACGCCTCCTATACATCAATAGCGAAAGCACGAATCCGCAATCGGCGGCACTTTCGGCGGCTATCTATGAGCCGGTTGAAGGCTCGCTGACGGAACTTGATCCGACTAGCGATGGAATTCCGTACGCATCGGTCCAAGCTGCCCTCATCGATGGTTGGCGCGTTATCCAGGCTCCGGACGTTTGGACGGGCATCGAGAGCGATGGTGCGGGAGAGGTTATAGGTTTCCAGTTCATCCTCGAGAAGATCGAAGATTTCGGCGATTAATCGTTAACGATTTGTCGATCGAAGCAGAATAGAGGTACGAGAATGACCGCCACCGCAGTAGCAACCGACCATCGCATGACCGATGACGAAATGGCATCGTTCGTGATCCGCGGATATCACATCGTGCAACCAGAATTGCGCGATGGGGTGAACCAGGAGATCTATGACGCTCTCGATGCACTGGATGCAAATCCTGGTGACGCGGTGCTTGAAACTGTGCCGCAACTGAACGAGGTTTGGGACTCTCCAGAGGTCGTAGGCGCATTGACCAGTTTGCTTGGTATGGATTACAAAATGTTTTCGCATCGGCATTGTCACCGGAACGCGCCGGGAACTACGAGCCAGCAGATCCACCAAGACAACATGAACGATCTACGAGTCGCGGGTGGCCAGGTTCGATCGCCGGACCGCGTGGATCTGGTGTTGGCGATGTACTATCCCCAAGACGTTGAGCAGAACATGGGGCCGACGTGTATTTTGCCGGGAACACATGTTTTGAAGGCGTTGCCGGAGCGGATGGCGTCGCAGGGGAATTTCCGAGATCAGTTCATAGCTACGGTTCCGGCGGGTAGCGTGGTGATTCTGCACTACGACATTTGGCATGCGGGAACGGCGAACACTAGCGATCGAGTGCGCTATATGCTCAAGTTCCTGTTCCAGCGAACAAGTGAATGGAACGCACCGTCGTGGAACCACGATCCCAGGAACGATGCCGC
>JAAXHR010000371.1:0-1757 GCA_012270805.1 Dehalococcoidia bacterium | reverse complement strand
TTCATCTTCGATCCGGGGTTCGGAGCTTGCGAGCGACTTCACCGTGTCGCTAGATATCGACAAGCGGATGTACCGGGAGGACATCGCGGGTTCGATCGCGCATGTGCAGATGCTGGGCAAGCAGGGAATTGTTTCGAGTGAAGATGTTGGGGCGATAGTTGGGGGCTTGCGGCAGATACGGGAGGAGATCGAGACGGGTGAGTTCGAATGGAGGCCGGAGCTCGAGGATATTCACATCAATGTTGAGGCTCGGCTTTATGAGTTGATCGGCGATGCTGCGGGTCGATTGCACACGGCACGTTCTCGGAACGATCAGGTGGCGACGGATGCTCGGTTGTATGTGAAGCGGGTCGCTGCGGAGTGTCGGGCGTTGTGTCGGGGGTTGCAGAGGGTGCTGTTGGATCGTGCGGAGGAGAATGTCACTACCATCGCTCCCGGTTACACGCACCTGCAAAGGGCGCAGCCGGTTTCATTCGGGCATGTCATGATGGCCTACTACGAGATGTTTGGGCGGGATGCCGAGTCATTTAGTTCGGCACGGGCGTCCGCTGACGTGCTGCCGTTGGGGAGCGGTGCTTTGGCTGGAGCGACGTATCCGTTGGATCGAGAGTTTGTTGCGACGCGGTTGGGTTTTTCGGACATCAGCGCCAACTCGATGGACGCGGTTTCGGATCGCGATTTCATCTTGGATTACATATTTGCCGCTGCTAAGACGATGGCGCACCTCTCCAGGTTGTGCGAGGACGTTGTGATTTGGTCCTCGGAAGAGTTTGGGTTTGTTCGGCTGAGCAATGCTTATTCGTCGGGGTCGAGCATGATGCCTCAGAAACGGAATCCGGACTATTCGGAACTGATACGTGGGAAGTCCGGGCGTGTGTTCGGTTCACTGATGTCGGTGTTGACGACGCTTAAGGGTCTGCCGTTGACGTATAACCGCGACCTTCAGGAGGACAAGCCACCGTTGATGGATGCTTACGACACGGTGGCTGGTTGCCTGTCAGCTGCGAGGGGCATGATTGCCGAGATGACAGTGCGTACCGATCGCCTGTATACAGCGTCTCAGGGACAAGATATTTTGGCGACGGATTTTGCCGATTATCTGGTTCGCGACCATGGTCTGCCGTTCCGGGAGGCGTACGTGCGGGTTGCGGCACACACGCGAGGCGAGTCTGCGAGTGATGTCGAATTGCCGGATATATCGGCATCCCATTCGGTCGCGTCACGGGATGTTCCGGGAGGGACGGCGCCGAGGCGGGTGCTGGAGGCGATTATGCGGGCGTATGGTGAGCTTGGGTCGGCGCGTTTACGTGGAGAGTGGTAGATGTTCGACAAAAGGCTAGCCTTGTGGCGATGAACGTCGCTGGGCCTGGTCAAGTTCGTATAGTTAGACATCGGATCAGGTTCGTCACAAAGCGCTAAGACAACTCAGGCAGATTCAATTTGTTCAACGCCATAGCTTCCAGCGTCGGGTCTTGGCGCGGAATCGCGATTCTCGTCGTTGCTTGGATCGTCATAGCGGGTGTCATCCAATCGGTCTCTCCGAGCATTGAAGAGGTTTCGACTAACGATCAGACCGAGTTCTTGCCGAATGAGACCGAGGCTTTGCAAGCGATCGAACTCGAGGGCGAGAAGTTCCCGGCGTTCGAGGGTCTGCCGGCGATACTGATCTACCGCAATCCGGCGGGCATTACGGATGAGGATATCGCCAAGGCAGCCGCAATGGACGCGGCGATACGCGCCGACGAGACGCGCGGCAA
>JAAXHR010000226.1 GCA_012270805.1 Dehalococcoidia bacterium | reverse complement strand
GGCGTGACAAAACATGCCTAGGGTTGAATTTAACCAGATTGCCAGCGGCAAGCTGCGGCTAGCGTCGTCACTAGTATCTCGTTCGTTGAACGACAAGGTGTACCAAGTCCTTACACCCAAGGTATCGGAGAGCGTATAAACGCTGTGGACCCTTTGAGACGTATATCTAATGTCTCGAGTAACGTGCAGGTTCCCACTACCTTTCCAGATGCGGTTATAGTTCGCACCAGGTTTAGGCATCAACCTTGCGTTAGGTATGGCGGCAATGCTTTGGTGCGTCTTCGCAGAATGGTGCCAAAGCGCGGGTAACTGTGCAGAAGGGTCATGTCCTTCGTAGATCTCGAATGCTCCGCTAGTCCCCTTGACTTGGAGATCATACGCGCTCAGTGAAACCACTTCTTCCAACGCGCAAATCGGAATATCAGCGACCTTAGACATGCCATTTGCGTCCCATAATTCACTTCGGCAAAGCGAATAGGCGTATTGTCCACACGCTGCGTGCATCCACCTACTGCCCAGCCATGGCGATTCGCTAACAGGCGAATCAACAATCTCACCCCACTGATCGTTGCCTAAGAGTATGGGCGTACCGCCGACTGGTGGACCGTCGATCCTATGAAGCGTTGACGGTGCACGTCTAATCGCCCCGACTAGAGCGTATGCTTCATTTTCTGTTAAGGGATGTCGCCATAAATTTACAAACCTTGCCCGTTTCGGAGGAATTGCGTCTTTACTCAGCTTCTTTGCGATTAGCAACACTTCGTTGATATCGGTGTCATACGACATCGATGTTGGTCTTGGATCGTGGCTAGAGACGGCGTATTCTACGTGGTATCGATTCGAAAGTACCTCTCGGATTTGCGCCCACGAAGTTCCTGCTACGCTACTCGCCGGCAGAACAAACGCTAATCGTCCATCGGGCTTTAACATCGCGTCGGCTAGTGAGATGAATGCCGAACCCAGTCCTGCGACCTGATTTCCGGGGTACCCTGCCAGTAAAGATGACAGCCGCTTTGCTAAACTACGTTCGCTCAGTGGATCTTTGTGCCCAAAGACGCGAGTGTTGGTTTCCCCTTCCCCGGTTGCACTGTTGTGCCGACGGTACGGCGGGTTCGCAATCATCAGATTTGGCGCTGGTTGTTCTAAGGTGGTGGATGTTAAAGTCTCGAACGGGCCGACCTGCTTACCAGCTCCAGAGAAAATCGTTCGCACTTGATCCGTACCTAGCCACTCCAGCGAACCGACACGGGCGCCATCAGTCTCGTCGTCGTCCAACGGCAAGACGTGGAGATTCATCCGTTCGAAAGTGGCGTCAGGCACCATCGACGCTAAAGTAGATGCCGTTATGTGGATTGCGGCATCCACAACATCGGCACCTTGAATCGAGTCCTCAATCAAGGTCCTATGGAGTGCATTTTGGGTTTCCGAGTATCTGGTGGAAGACACTGCTGAACGGTAATTGCTTCTTATCTCGCGATACGCTGCCATCAGCAAGGTTCCGGTGCCGCATGCGGGATCAAGCACGACGAGGTCGCCGATCGAATCGGCATCACTCCAATCCACGTCTTTCCACTTTTTCTTATCTAACGCCAAGCCTGCGAGCATCGTCGCAACGGGGATAGTGGTGTAGTTTGCTGCGAGGAATTTGCGGTCTGCAACCAATCGGTTGAAAATCTGCCCTGCCAAGTCGTGCCTGCCGATGACTGGTTTGGCGAGTATGTTGTGCGCATAACGCAAACATTCTCTGGCGAAAACATGTCCTTCGTTGGAAGGCATTACGGACAAGACATCATAAGCGGTCCGGAATACCGGCCAATAATCGATTTTGAGGATGTTTGACCAAGTTTCGATCAGTTCAGACGCGAGATTTTCGTCGTTGGAAACCACTTTTGGCAACAACGGAATGGCGATCGAAGCAGAAGACAGCCGGTCGTGGAACACCATTGCGTTTATGACCATCAACGCCGCCATGTCTGCAACCTCCAAACTAGGATCGCGGTTGAATACATCAGCGACGCGGTTCAATGATTCTTCGCTGTAATACAGGTATGCGCCGGCGTTCTTGGCCCCTCTCTCCAACTCGTTTACCGCGTCGGAGAGGATGTCGGACTTAGGCTCTGCGCGGTTAATTTGTTCGCAGAGATCCTCGTAGTTTCCGCTTACGACAGAGCCGCTAGTGGTATCGGAGTACCACTCCCGCCAAGTAAAAGCGGATTGTGCGACGCGTTCGAACAGTTGATCCTGCGGAACTTCTCTCAGGTCTCGGCGCAATTTGAGAGCGAAGGTGACACCCGTTCTTTTGCCCGCGACGCTCAGTCCCAGCTTGGCGAGTGCGTCATCGTTGACGCTCCGCGCGGGAATGAATTCAGATTCGATGATGACTGGCGTTTTGCCAGAACGTACGATCAATATGTCGGGTTGACGTCCGTCGATGATGACTTCGGCTTGGGCGTTGAGACCGCAACGTTCGCGCAAAATCCGCGCCAGTTCGGCATTCACGATGCGCTCTTGCTGCCGTATCTGAAGTGTCGTCATTTCTTGGATCTAGTCGGGTATGAAGCAATACATCTGCTACGAGAATAGAGCGATTCGTAACTTTAGTTCTAGTTGTGTGGCAAAGGTGGTATGGATATCGTCGATTATTGCAAGCTCACAACGCAATAATCCCATACCCCGCGTCTACCGGTATCACCGCGCCCGTGATCCCGCTCGCCATATCGCTGAGCAGGAACAGCGCCGTGTCGCCTACTTCGCGATGCGTTATGTTGCGTTTCAGCGGTGATCTGTCTCGGTGAGCACGCGTCATATCGCGGAAGCCGGGGATGCTGCGTGCCGCCAGCGTCGGCAATGGACCAGCTGAAATCGCATTTACGCGCACGTTTCGCTCCCCAAACTCCGCCGCCAACTGCCGAACTTCGTTCTCCAGCGCCGCCTTCGCAGTCCCCATGATGTTGTAGCCGGGATACACCCGCTGGGAAGCGTCGAAAGTCATCGTCAGTGCTGCGCCGCCATCAGTCATCAGAGGCACCGCGCGCGAAACCACTGGCATCAGCGTGTACGCGCTCGTCTCCAACGCCGTACGGAAGCCTTGACGACCTGTCGTCGAGAAATCCCCACCTAGATCGTCACGTTCGGCATAGGCCACAGAGTGAACCACGAAATCGATGTTGCCCCACCGGTCGCCAACCTGGTCGTAGACCGACTGCACATCGCCGTCGTCCGTCGCATCGCATTCGATCAGGATCGGATCTTCCAGACCCGAGACCGTTTTCTGCACAGGACCTAGAAGTCTATCGTTGAGGTACGTGAACGCGAGCTCGGCGCCAGCCTCGATCAGCCGTTCCGATATCGCCCACGCGATGCTGCGCTGGTTCGCAACGCCAAAGACCACACCGCGCTTGCCCGAAAAATCGATTGCTACCGCCATCTGTCTCCTCGACGAATACTAAGCTCGAAAATCAGCGGGCTGTCTGTAACTTGCTGCCCAAATTAAGACTATACGCGCCAGCTAATTTCTCCAATCTCGAAATCCGCACGTCCAGAACCTGCGTAACTAGTGAACGTTGGACGTTCGAAGTTGGGCTGTAATTAAAACCAAAAAGTTGAAAGCAGGCAACAGCCAAATGAAGAAGAGACTGACCGTAATACTCGGCGTCACCGCCGTATCCGTCCTCGCAGCCGTCGGCATATTCGCCGGCATCGCCGCGCAGTCAACTGACGATGACAACAGGAAACAATCGTTCGCCGAACGCGTCGCCTCGATCCTCGGATTAGAACCCTCGGATGTCAAGGATGCCTTTGCACAAGCCAAGGACGAGATACGCGGAGAACGCACCGATGCCTATATCGCCAAACTGGTCGAATATGGCAAGTTGACGCAAGACGAAGCTGATGCGATCCAAACTTGGCTAAACGCGAAACCAGATGTCGAGACCACAATGGCCGCCAAGCATGGATGGGGCGGTAAGGGCTTCAGCGGATATCACGGTTCGATAGTGCTGTCAGACAACAAATTGAATTACCTCGTCGAGAAAGGCTTGTTGACGCAGGAGGATGCCAATTCGTTATCCGAATGGTACGACGATCAGCCCGACGCCATCACCAAGCTGATGCCCAACCGAGGCGGTTGGAAGAGCGGCGGTCACCGCGGGTGGCACGGCAAAAAGGGTCGTTGGGGTGCCGACAAGGACGGAGACAAAGACACGAGACACACCGACGCGAGCGACGATACTTAACCGACATTACGGTCGTTAAATCGAACGACCACCAACCTCACCTCTTGAAGCCGCTGGGTCCCTCCTAACCAGCGGCTTTCCTTCTTTTTGCTACATGAAAA
>JAAXHR010000067.1 GCA_012270805.1 Dehalococcoidia bacterium | reverse complement strand
TTGATTCACCGCGCTATCGGCGACCGGCTCACTTGCATATTCGTCGACAACGGTCTGATGCGGCGTGGCGAAGCGGAGCGTGTCCAAACCGTTTTCGCAAGCCAGCTCGGCGTCAATCTCCGCTTCGTAGATGGCACCGAACAATTCTTATCGGCGCTAAATGGCGTGAAAGACCCCGAAGAAAAGCGTCGCAGGATCGGCGAGGAGTTCATCCGTATCTTCGAGCATGAGGCGCGAGACATTGGCGAAGTCGACTTCCTGGCTCAAGGTACGCTCTACCCTGATGTCATCGAATCGGTCTCGCCGGAAAGCACAGCCGCGCACAAGATCAAGACGCATCATAACGTCGGCGGATTGCCCGAGAAGATGGATCTCAAACTTGTCGAGCCGCTCCGTCACATGTTCAAGGACGAAGTGCGAGATGCCGGACGCGAGCTCGGATTGTCCGCTCAATCCGTCAATCGTCAACCGTTTCCAGGACCAGGATTGGCGATTCGCATCATGGGCGAAGTCAACTACGAAAAGCTCGAAATCCTGCGCGCTGCTGACTGGATCGTGGTCGACGAGATAAAAGATGCCGGCCTGTACGAGGAACTCTGGCAGAGCTTCGCGGTCCTAACCGACACCCAAAGCGTCGGCGTGATGGGCGATGCCAGAACCTACCAGTACGTCGTCGCCATCCGTGCCGTCGTCAGCACCGACGCAATGACCGCCGATTGGGCTCGGCTTCCCTACGAAACCATCGCCCGGATGTCCAACCGTATCGTCAACGAAGTTCCCGAGGTCAATCGAGTGGTTCTAGACATCACGAGCAAACCGCCAGGAACCATCGAATGGGAGTGATGGAACTCCACAATCGCATCGCCTAGCGATTCATCCCCGAACGAAGCAATGAAGATCCTCGTAGTCGGTTCCGGAGGCAGAGAACACGCACTGACGTGGAAACTCGCACAGTCAGACCTCGTATCCGAAATCGTCTGCGCACCGGGCAACCCCGGCATGGCGAAACACGCCGAACTCGCCGCCGTCGCTGCCGAAGACGTCGAAAGTCTGGTGCCTCTCGCAAACGACATGAACGCGGATTTGGTTGTAGTCGGCCCCGAAGCACCACTCGTCCTCGGTCTCGCAGATCAGCTCAGAGCGCGCGACATTCCAGTTTTCGGTCCCTCATCCGACGCCGCCCGCATCGAAGGCTCCAAGTCGTGGGCGAATGACATCATGAACCGATACGGTATTCCATGCCCCGAGAGCCGTACATTCAACGACGCAGCCACTGCGATCGAGTACATCGAATCTTGCCCTCCGGGAGGGATCGTCGTCAAGGCAGACGGTCTCGCTGCCGGCAAGGGTGTAACTGTTCCCGAAACCGCCACTGAAGCAATAGAAGCCGTAACCGACGCGCTCGAACGCCGGGCTTTCGGCGAGGCGGGCGAAACCATCGTGATCGAGGAACGACTGTCGGGTCCAGAGCTCAGCGTGTTCGCTTTCGTCGACGGCGAGACAGTATCAACGCCAGTCGCCGCCCGCGACTACAAACGCGCCTACGATGGCGACATCGGGGCCAACACGGGCGGGATGGGCGCGTACACATCGCCAAAACTGTGTTCACCCTTAGACCTCGATAACATCCGCTCGACGATCCTCGAACCAGTAGCCAGCGCCCTCATCGCAGAAGGATGTCCGTACCAAGGCGTTCTCTACGCCGGACTGATGGTCACCGATAAAGGCCCACAGGTCATAGAGTTCAACTGTCGCTTCGGCGACCCTGAGTGCGAACCCTTGATGCTACGCCTCGATTCCGACCTCGCTGAAATCTGCTTGGCTGTCGCTGAGGGCCGCTTATTCGAAACGCCGGTCGCTTGGAACGACACCTGTGCAGTAGGAGTCGTTATAGTCTCAAGCGCCTATCCCGCGGCGTACGAGACGGGATTTCCGATACGCAGCGATTTGCCCGACGAGGATGACGCAATCGTCTTCCACGCCGGAACTTCAAATGATGATGAAGGGCAGCTTGCCACAGCGGGCGGACGAGTTCTCGTCGCAACCGCATCCTCGCCCAAATCTGTCAAAGAAGCCCGTACAAAAGCTTTTGAAATCGCCGAGGGAATCGAATTTGAAGGCGCACGCTACCGATCGGACATCGCCGTCGGTGCAAATTAAGTCGAAAACTGCTTTAGTATTGCTCTTTTCCGACGACTAGCCAACTTGACAACGCTGTGATACCCCGCTATTCAAGACCCGAGATGAGCCGGATATGGTCGGAAGACCATCAATTCGACTTGTGGTTGAAGGTCGAGATCGCGGCTTGTGAAGCGTGGTCGAAACTTGGCGTCATCAACGACGATGAGATAGCGAAAATCCGCGCCGCGCAATTCTCACGCGCCGAGTACGATCGCCAATTCGAAGAAACTCGCCACGATCTAGTTTCCTTCACGCGTGCCGTTGCCGTGAGCCTCGGGGATGAGGGACGATGGATACATCACGGACTAACCTCCAACGATGTTAAAGACACGGCCTTGGCGATGCAGATGACGGACTCGACCGCCCTGCTGCTATCCGGCATCGATGCACTGCTGGATGTCTTGGCCGAGCGCGCGGTCGAATTCAAGCACACGCTATGCATGGGAAGATCGCACGGCATACACGCCGAACCGATGTCGTTCGGCCTCAAACTCGCGCTGTGGTGGTCAGAGATGCGCCGCAACCGAGAGCGCGTTGTGGCGATGCGCGATCGTGTCTCGGTCGGGATGTTGTCAGGCCCAGTCGGGACATTCGCCGGCATCCCAATCGAGATCGAAAATCACGTGTGCGCCCAACTCGGGCTAAAACCTGCCGAGGTATCGAACCAAATCATCCAACGTGATCGCCACGCCGAGTACCTTCAAGTGCTAGCGCTCGTAGCGGCGACGCTCGATAAAATGGCGACCGAGATCCGAGCGCTTCAACGCACCGAGATCGGCGAAGTCGAGGAGCCCTTCGGCAGACCCGGCTATGTGAGCAAGGGTTCATCGTCGATGCCGCACAAACGAAACCCAGAGCTTTCCGAACGCATCTGTGGCTTGGCTCGGGTAATCCGCTCAAACTCCATCGTGGGACTGGAAAACGTCGCTCTCTGGCACGAACGAGATATTTCCCACTCGTCGGCCGAACGCGTCGTACTGGCTGATTCGTCCCTAGCCCTCGACTACATCTTGGACCTCATGACCGGCATCATCGCTCACATGACGGTGAACCCCGAGCGAATGCGCCGCAACATGGAGATGACGCACGGCCTCGTGTTCTCGCCGCGGGTCATGCTCGCGTTGGTCGAAGCCGGTGTAGAACGCAGTGAGGCTTACGACGCGGTCCAGCACGCCGCGATGCAGGCCCTCGACCAAGAAACCGACTTCCAATCGATCATCAGTGAAGACCTGATCGTAAGCCAGCACCTTGACGAGGCGGCACTCACCGATCTCTTCGACTACAGCTACTTCATCGAGCAAGTTGACCAGATATTCGACCGTCTCGGCATCGAATTGAACGTGTCGGCAACGGTGTTGTCCACCTACCTGCCCGGTCTCGTCCATCGCGGCAAGGTGCGCGACACCTACCGCGTATCCGACGGCGTACTCATGATGATCGCCACTGACCGCATCTCTGCCTTCGATGTCATCATGGACGATCCGGTCCCGCAAAAAGGTGTCCTGCTAGCACAGATGTCAGCGTTCTGGTTCCGCAACGTCATCGGCGACATCGTTGACAACCACATGATCGCAATGGTGGATGAATCTGATCTCGAACGGAGTGGCGCGCTGACTTACCTCCCCCCTGAGTGGAACGATCGCGCGATGTTGATACGAGAAGCAGACCGCATCGACATGGAGTGTGTCGTACGCGGTTATCTTGCCGGGGCCGGCTGGGCCGAATACGAAGCCCACGGCACTCTCAACGGAGCCGAACTACCCAAAGGACTCCGCCCTGCCGAGAGATTGTCCGAACCGATGTTCACGCCTTCGACTAAAGCCGAAGAGGGACACGATCTGCCGTTAACTGAAGCGGAAGCGATCGATCTGGTTGGAGCGAAACTGCATCAGCAACTCAAACGCGTGAGCATCGAGATCTACGAGCGAGCACGACAACACGCCGCCGAACGCGGCATGATATTGGTCGACACGAAGTTCGAGTTCGGATTTGTCGACGGCAACCTGACCCTGATCGATGAGGTTCTGACACCCGATTCGAGCCGCTTCTGGGATGCGGAAGATTGGAACCCCGGTTCGTTTCCTCCAGCGTATGACAAGCAACACCTCCGGGAATGGCTCATCCAGAGCGGTTGGGATCGAGAACCACCACCACCTAAGGTTCCAAGCGACGTGCTGGACATGACACGCCAGCGCTACATCTCCGCTTACGAGCGGTTGACTGGCTCAACATTCCCATCCTGAACCACCGTATCCCAAGTGTGAAATAGAATCGTGATTTCATGGCCCAGTCAAGAAACAAAGTAGCGACCAGTCGTCCCGATCACCGCCGGGGCATGACCCGTTCGCAGATTCGCGAAGAGCGCCGAGCCCGCAGTAATCGTCGCAAGCAACGCAAACGAACCGTCCTCATCGCTCTCGGCTCGGTTGGTGCTGTTTTCATCATCTTCGCTCTAATTTTCCAACAGGGTTTCGTTTCGCGGGACCAACAGCTAGTTGGCGAACGCGGTCCGTACAACAGCGGCGGTCCGGTGCCAGAAGATCCCGACGACGGTCGTGCCCACGTCCCGGACTCTATAGTCCCCGAGACCCGTTACAGCATCTACCCACCGACCTCAGGTCCGCACTGGAACACGTTAGGTAGCCAGGCCAACAACTTCGAGCGCGCACCCGCTGGCTGGGGGCCTTACGAACGTGTGCTGCCCGACCAGGTGTTGATACACAACCTAGAGCACGGGGGCATCGGAATGCACTACGACACTACGAAGTGTTCACCCGAGGGTTGTGCCGCAATCGCCGAAAAGTTTCAGAACCTCGCCAAGGAATGGAACGATGACGAAACTTACACCGGCTTCATCATTTCACCGTATCCCTTCACCGACACCGTGATCACTCTCACCGCATGGCGTCACCACCTCCGCCTCGACGAGTTCGATGAACCCCGCATCTTGGAGTTCATCGACGCATACTTCGATCGCGGCTTCGAGCCGCAAGTAGCAGGCATGACGGCTACTCGATGATCGATATGACTAAGTGATGAGCGGAACATTTCTCGCCCATATCCGCGTTTACTTCAAACCGGGCATCTACGATCCCGAATCTGAGACCATCAGTCGCGCGTTAGAGCGCCTTGGTTTCGACCGAATCGCGTCGCTCAGCGCGGGAAAGTTCTTCGACGTGAATATCGAAGCGGACGATGCTGAAGACGCTTCGCAACTGGCGCGTCAGATGTGCGACACGTTGCTCGCCAACCCCGTGATCGAAACCTACTCCGTCGAGATCGTGGACTAATCAGCGGAATCGGCCTGCGCGAGTCTTTCCCGCTTATCACGCAAAGCGGTCGCCATCGCCTGCGCCACGATACCTGTAGGCGCGGCCACTATGCCTAAGCCGCACAGAACCACGATCGCGGTCATGATCCTGCCGCCGATCGTCACCGGGTAGATATCGCCGTAGCCGACCGTCGTAAGTGTCGCCACCGCCCACCAAAGGGCATCTCCCATGTGGCTGAACTGCTCTGGCTGCGTCTCGTGCTCGAAGTGGTATGCTCCGAAAGCGGCTAGGAACACGACCAAACCTGTCAGACCCATAAACAGCACTATCTCGTCGCGCATCGACGAAAACGCCCTTCCGAGATCCGCCAACGCCTCGCTGAAACGCACCAGCTTCAGCAATCTGATGAGCTGTAACAATCTGAATAGTCGCAAGGATGTGAACTGGGGCAGTGCCGCAATCCCCACTACTACTGCAAGCAGGTCAATGATGCCGAAAAACGACAGGATGTACTTGCGTTTGTTCGGAGCTGTCCATACCCGTACAACATATTCGAAAGCGAAAAAGATCACGGCGACATAAGCGATATCATCGATCCACCCCTTCTCCGGCCCCCAAGCCGCCTTCCAAAGATGCGGAATATCAGTGTCGAAAGTCGTCACACTTACCGATGCCAAAATCGCAGTCAACGCAAGCCATTCGAAAATGATCCTGCGACGACTCATCTGCTCAGTCATCGTTGCCCTCCAGATAGCTCGCGATCATCAGACACGATGAACGATCTGATTATTCGGCTTCTGTCTAGACATGAGCGCTGACGCGCCCGGTTAGTCTGACAGTGTGCCCTTGGTGCTCGGCACTGCGCCTTGCGCCCGCACGTCCATCGATGCTGCCTCTCTAAGCGCCCGTGCGAACGCCTTGAACGCCGATTCGATCATGTGGTGCTCGTTAGTCCCGCGGACTACCGTCAAGTGCAGGTTGAAACGTCCCTCGTAAGCCAGCGATTCAAAGAAATGACGTGCCATGTCAGGCGAAAAATCGCCAACGTTCGAAGTCGATCCCATGTGAATTACGGGATATCCCCGTCCGCTGAGATCAATCACGGCGTGCGACAGGGCTTCATCAAGCGGGACGTGCTTGCTCGACATGCGAACGATGCCCGCACCATCGCCCAACGCCGCAGCCAAACAACGTCCAATCACTATGGCAGTATCTTCGACCGTGTGATGCGAACCAGTCTCGATGTCACCAGACGCTTTAACCGAAAGATCCATCATCGAGTGTTTGGCGAGCGCGTGCAACATGTGATTCATAAAGCCGATCGGGGTGTCGATCTCGGCTCTGCCCTGCCCGTCGAGATTCAGGCGAACTCGGATGTTCGTCTCACCAGTCTCGCGGGTTATTTCTGAGATTCGATCACTCATTCGTGCACCTCAACCCTCAATTATCGAATGCACGATCGACGCAATACGTGGATTTGAGTGCATCCAAACCCCTCAAACGAGGTCATACAGGGCCTGAATGACCATGTCGTTCTGCAGCGGCGTCCCGACGCTGACACGTATCGAGTTCTCCAACCGTCTTCCGCTGAACTTCCTGGCGAATATTCCGCGCCGCGCCAGAAACTCGTAGACTGCGTCGCCGGACCGCCCATCGAACTTCATCAAAAGATAGTTCGCAGCTGATGGCGAGTAGCTGATGCCTGGCAACTCGTCAATCACCGATTCGACTCGCTTGCGTTCACTTGTCAGCGTGTCGATGCGCGACATCAACTTGGCCTTGTGCTCCAAGGCCGCCAAGGCCGCCGATTCCGCCGCTATATTCAGGTTGTAGGGCTGCTTGATCGTCATCAGATGGTCAATTATCAGCTCCGAACCAACCGCGTACCCGACTCTCAAACCAGCGATGCCCGCCCACTTGCTGAAGGATCGAATGACAACCAGATTCTCGTACTCGTCTAACAGTCCGGCCGATGTCTCTCCGCAGAACTCGTAGTAGGTCTCGTCCACTACTAAAACGATGCCGGTGTCCAAAATCGCCCGGGCATCGTTGTCGGGCAACAGATTGCCAGTCGGGTTGTTGGGAGAGGCGATGAAGAGGATCTTCGCACCCGTACGCTCGATGGCCTTTGTCGTCGCATCGATATCGAGCTCCCAATCGTCACGCCGCTCGACCGCTATCAACTCGGCTTCCGCGATCCGCGCGCAGAACTCATACATACCGAAAGTCGGCGGACAGTCGATCATCGACTCCCCGGGAGCGACGAACAGCTTCGTCAACAGCTCGATGATTTCGTCGCCGCCCGAACCGGCGATGATCTGCTCCGGGGGGCGCCCGGTGTATTCGGACAACGCGTCCCGCATACGCACCAGGTCCTGATCCGGATACTCATGGATCGGCAGTCCGGCGATGGCGTCCGTAATCTCCTGCAGCGGCTCGTAAGGGTTCTCGTTGGCGTTCAAACGAATGACATCGGCAGGGTCGATCCCAGCCGCGGTCGCCAGATGGTCGGAGTGCTGCGCGCCAACGTAGCCGGTTGGATTGTAGAGATGCGGTCGCATCATATCTCGCAAATCACGCATCGTTATCGTTTGCCTGCCTTGCTTAAATCGCGTCAATGAAGCAATACTACTTGCGACGACGGATGTCTGAAGCGCGAGCGTGGGCTTCGAGCATCTCCAATCGGGCAAGATCCGATGCCGCGTGCGATATCGATGCGAACGTTTCCTCATCCATGTCCAAGAACGGTGTCACTCGCACAAAATCTCTGGCCGACAATGCCGATGAAAAGCGAGCCGACCCGCCTGTAGGCATGACGTGACTCGGTCCCGCCACGTAATCGGCCATGACCTCGCCAGATCGTTCGCCGATGAAAATGCCTCCCGCGTTACGAGTCTTGTCAAGCAACTCTTCAGCTCCTGGGAACCCCAGGCACAGATGCTCCGGCGCAAACTCTTCGGCGACCTTCAAAGCCTCATCGATAGAATTGACCACAACTGCTGCTCCGCGTCCATTCAAAGCAGATCCCGCTATTTTGGCCCTTGGCAACATCTCCAGCTGCGTCGACAACTCAGCTTCGACCGCGTCTACTGCTCCATCTGAGAGGGCGACCAGCACCGGAGCGGCCAAAACATCGTGCTCAGCCTGAGCCAACATGTCCGCTGCAGTCACGGCAGCATCCGAATTGTCGTCGATGATCACCATAGTCTCGGTCGGACCGTAAATCCCGTCGATACCCACCATGCCGTAGACCCGCCGCTTTGCCGCTGTCACCCAAATACTCCCCGGACCGCAGATGAAATCCACCTTCGGTATCGACTCGGTGCCGACCGCCAAGGCTGCGACCGCTTGAGCACCACCAACGGCGAACACCGCATCGACTCCCGAGATGTCACACGCCGCCAACACCGCCGGATGAGGCGATCCATTCGCTCCCGCAGGCGTCACAACACACACATAAGGCACGCCAGCCACCTTCGCCGGAACCGCAGTCATGACAACCGTCGAGGCTAAAGGCGCGGTGCCTCCAGGAATGCAGCATCCAACCGAGCCGACCGGATGCACTACTTCGCCGTATCCAGCTGCTGGATCCCGCCACGACTTCGGCAACGTGCGCTTCTGAAACGCCCCAACCCGTTCAGCCGCGAGTTCCAGAGCCGAAACCTCGTTCGATTGCAATTGATCCTTAGCTGAACGTATGACCTCGGTCGGAACTTCGAAATCTTTGGTATCCACCCCGTCCAAGGCTTTTGATATGCGGCGCACAAACTCGTCGCCGCATCTTCGGACATCAGCTATGACGCGATCGGCGAACGCCTCAGGCGATAGCAATTCAGCGTAAATGCCCCCACCATCAGTCTTTGGTTCATTGCCGCCATCCGCGGTGCTACGATTCGAGAACTCGGATATCGCGGATTCCAGACCGTGAATTCGTCTCAGCACGAATCAACCGCTCCTGAGAACCGGTTCAGATTCTCGGTCAGCTTCGCATAAAGCGTACATTCGCTCTGGTATAGGAACTGCAAATCCGTGACCGCGGTGCCCGTGCCACCCAGCTGTCGCAAATGGTCAACCACACGTAGAACATCGCCCTTCTTGGTCACTATCTGGACCGCGAACCATCGATTGCCGTCACTCGTGTAGACGCGTGAAACCGTTGGGCCCGTCATTCCAGATAGTTCTCGCGATGCCAATATCATCTCGGCGATATCGCCCTCCGACTCCCCCCTGACATTCGCTGTCACTCGGCGATACGATCTCGAGCGCAGTCTCGCCTCGATACGCTCCAACAGATGTCGCGTCAAAGCTAGCTTGTCGTCAGAGCAGGCGAGCAGGGCCGCGTTCCCGATCATGATCGCCTGCGATTCCATCGCTACACCGTCGACCAGTGTACGGAGATTGTTCTCACGCAACGTATTGCCGGTGTCGGATATGTCCGCGATGATGTCGGCGTAGCCGATGCGAGGAGCCGCCTCAAGGGCGCCGTTGATCGCAACCATCGAGAAATAGTTAATGCCGCGGAGATTGAAAAAACGCTTCACCAATCGCGGATACTTCGTCGCTACTCGCAAGTCTCGCCCCCGTTCGTGGAACTCGAGGCTCAAATCCGACAGGTCGTACATCGACGTGATGTCAAGCCAAGAATCGGGCACCGCAATCACCAGCCGCGAGTTTCCATACTCCAGATCTGGCACAATTACCAGCGAAGCGCCGTCTTCCAATCGGGATTCCAGATAGCGGTCCAATCCCACGATCCCCAAGTCGGCGTTGCCCGAATCCACAATCGTCGTTATATCGGATTGCCGCTGGTAGATAACCTCAACACCCGGTATCGATGGAATCATCGCGGTGTAGCGACGCGAATTCACTCGGCTCACCGCGGCATCAGATTCAGCTAGCAGGTTTGCCGCGCCCAGTTCAAGAGCGCCAGTCGAGGGTATGGCTAGTCGCAGCGTGTCCATCATTCGGCAATCCACGTTAGAGAGCCCGAAGCATCAACCAACGCCACCTTCGCGCCGCCGATTGAAGATGCCACTTCACCCGCATCAACGGTCGTATCGAAGAGCGTGAACACGTCGCAGCCTTGACCACGTAACTCGACGGCCGCGTCGACGATCGACTCATCAGCATCCTCGTCGGCGGGAGCCAAGACGACGACCCTGCGACGGACTTCAGACACCGCGGAGTCACTGTGCAATTCCAATATCGTGTCCAGATTCAGCGCAAAGCCGAGCGCTGGCACATCCTCTTCGGACCCTAGAGCGGTTGCCAATCCGTCGTATCGCCCGCCGCCACCCAACGCAACGTGCTCACCGTCAACCATTGCGGAAACCTCGAAGATCATACCCGAGTAGTAAGCGATAGATGCCGCCAATCCGAAATCTACCGAGATGTCAGAGGCGTCCACACCTGCCCTATCAGCCGCATCTACCACCGATTGGATGGCTCCGATATTGTCCAGGTCACACAACCCGTACTCCTCAGCGATGCGAGACACGCTCGTTATCGCGTCGCTCGTGATGCGTGCGGTCCTACGCATCAGCTCCATCGCCTTCGGGAAATCAACGTTGGCAACGTCGCTTTCCACCTTTCGGCGAAGACCCGCAACGACCTCCTCAGCGGTACGCGACGTCTGTTCGGCTGCGCTGGGCAATTGGACCGATCCCGTAGCCAGTCGCGTCAGCAAGTGAGCAGCCGACGCTTGCGTCTCAACCGATTGTTGACCATGTATCGGCATCAACCCCAATCTGATTGCTTCCGCCTCGACCGTGGCACCATCGTCATCGCTCTTGCTGAAATCCGAAGCGTGGTTCGCGAGAAAAAGCATCGCGCGTTCCGATAAATTGAAGCACCTCAGCATCTCCCATATCAGACCTACGTGGCCGAGACGTATCGCCACGTCTTCAACACCCAAACGTTTAGCCATGTCATACGCGGTCGCGATGATCTCTCCATCCGCCGCCGCTTGTGTCGCCCCGATCAGTTCTGCCCCGGCTTGGACGTATTGGCGCCTGCTAGGAACTGAGTTCGGCGGCGCGTCGAATGGCCGCTCCGTGTACCTGAATATCGGAGACGCGTATTGGTAACGCATCGGGTGCATCACCCCGCCCTGTTCGAGGGCGTGGCGTATCACCGGAGCCGTCAACTCTGGACGTAGCGTGATGTCGCTTCCGTCCGGTGCCAGAAAATCGAATAGTTGGCTGGACAGCAATCCTCCGGACCGACGCAAAAAGAGCTCCGTCTGCTCTATCAACGGCGTCTCGATGGGCTGGTAGCCCCGTGAGTAAAGAACGTCGCGAGCGCATCTGATCGCCGAATCGAGTCGCTCGAAATCGTGCCCCGCCCAGTCTTCAAATCCGGGCGCGCGCCGTATCCTACTGTTACGACCCATATTCTAGCCTGTCTTGGGCTGATCCAAAATTCATCGGGATACGAGCTAGCGATTGATTCGACAATTGCGATACGTCAACGATTTCGAGTCGCACCTCACCATTAAGATTCTAATCCGCAGTATCAAGTTAACTTGAAAATCGTGCGAACGAACATCACGCAGGTCAATCCAAAGATCATCGTCGTCATTTGTTTTTCTTGCTCGTATTTTGCGTTTTACGGGAAATTACCATCACGTTGTATGAAGCATCCTTCGGTTCGGAGTGAGGCAAACCAACCATTGCAGTCGACACAAACCACAGATGCCGTAGTTATCGGAGCTGGCGCGGTCGGTTGCGCCGTGGCCTTGCGCTTGGCGCAACACGGAATCATCCCTCACGTCATCGAACGAGACGACATCGCTGCCAACGCCTCCGGGTACGCCTGGGGAGGGCTCTCCGCCCACTTCGGAAGCGGCGTGCCCGGCCCGATGACCAAGCACTATCGCGAGGCTATCGACAAACATGTCGAACACTACGAGCGTGTATCGCGGGAACCCGAATTCGATTGGCAACTCCAACGCGTAATCTCCATGTCCCTTGCCGACAATGAAAAATCTGCGACAGACCTCGCCGAAGAAGTTGAATGGATGCGATCCGAAGGCTTCAAAGCCGAATTAATCAGCCCAGATAATATCTACGAAATCGAGCCCGCTGTCCGTCCCGGCATGATCGCTGCTTCTCTGGTAAATGCTGGTTGGGAACTCGACAGCTACGCTTACACCAGATCCTTAGCCGATGAATGCGAACGTTACGGCGCAACGTTCTCGAACGGAACCGCTACAAGCGTATCAACAGCAGGCGGGAAAATCACCAGCGTCAATCTCAACGACCAAACCTGCATCGAGACGCCCTTGGTCGTAGCCGCCACTGGACCATGGGTGAATCAGATCAAAGGCATACCCGAATTGCCCATCAAACCGATCAAAGGCGAGATCATCCGGCTCGAACGAGAAGGGAACGATCTGCAGCATCGCGTCGGATTCGGTGGCTTCAACGTCGGTCGCAAACCCGACGGCTCAGTCTGGGCCGGAACCTACGAATGGGACCGCGGCTTTAATCGCGACGTCACCGAAGAGGGTCGCAACCATATCATGAACGGGGTCACGCACTACATCCCATCACTCGCCGGTCTGAGAACCATCAAGACCACCGCGTGTCTCCGGCCGGTCGCCAGCGACGGCTTACCCATCGTCGGTGCTTCCAACGCCGTCGACGGCCTCTACTATGTCAATGGTGCCGGCAAGAAAGGCATACTGCTATCTCTATTGATGGCGGAATGGCTCATTGGTCAAGTCACGCACAGTATCGCGCCGCCGGTGATTGTTTCCCCTTCTCGCTTCGGCGACATGTAGAGATCGCTCGTCAAAGGTGCACACCCTCCGATCCCTAAGTGTCGGACGCTTTAAACATCGCTGGTATATTTGTAACCATTCCCGCACCATCAACGACCACCATGAGGCTCACATCATGGCAGAGAGCACTCCCAAATATCAGAGCACGACCAGCGAACGAGCGCACGGTTTCTTCAACACCAAATGGGGCGATGCCTTCGAAGATTCGATGACGCGCGGCAAGCTCAAGAACTACCGCGCACCTGAAAACCGAGATGATCTCGACTCTGAAGAGCGTCGCGAATTCTTCCGCGAAGGCGCTTATCCGTACCAACGCAAAATCAGCCTCGACAGCTACTACGAGCACAAGTTTCCGCTCCAAATCGAACTCGTCAAGATGCAGAACTGGGTACGCGACGCCGGTGAGAAGGTCTTGATCGTCTTCGAAGGGCGAGACGCCGCTGGCAAGGGCGGCACGATCCGTCGATTCATGGAGCACCTCAACCCCAGAGCCGCCAAGGTTATCGCACTCGAAAAACCCACACCCACAGAATCCGGGCAGTGGTATTTCCAGCGTTACGTCCAACACCTCCCCACCGCAGGCGAGATCGCGCTCTTCGACCGATCATGGTACAACCGCGCCGGAGTCGAAAAGGTCATGGGATTCTGCACGGAAGAGGAATACGATAGCTTCCTGATGGATACCCCGCTGATCGAGGAGATGTGGGCGAATTCCGGCATCCGCATCATCAAGCTCTACTTCTCCGTCAGTCGAATCGAGCAGGAACGCCGTTTCAAACGCCGCCAGCGCGACCCGCTGAAACAGTGGAAGCTAAGCCCGGTTGACCTCGCCTCTTACCACCGCTGGGATGAATACACTACCGCCAAGATGGCGATGTTTTACCACACCCACACCGATTTCGCTCCCTGGTACGTCATCAAATCTGATGACAAGATGAGGGCACGCATCAACTCCATCCGCCACGTCCTCAATCTTCTGCCTTACCACGGCAAAGACGAGAACGTGGTCTACGATGCCGATCCATGGATCATTGCCAGTGCCGACGAAGTATTCGACGTCAAATGCAAATCCAGCTACGGCACCAGCACCAACGGCAAAGCAGCTACTAAGAATCTAGCCACGACGACCGTCTAACTTCAGGCTGGGCTACTGCGCCGTAAACCCGCCGTCGATCACTAGGCACGCGCCCGTCACGAACGAGGCTTCGTCCGAGGCTAGAAACAGCACCGCGCGACCGATCTCGATCGGCTGTGCGAAGCGACCTATCGGATGCAACGCGACGATCCGGTCGTACAACTCCGGGTTTTCCCACGTCCCACGCGTCATCTCTGTGTGCGTGAAACCGGGGCAAACAGCATTGACTCGGATGTTCTGCTTCGCCAGACCGAGGGCCATGTCGCGAGTCGCGTTGATCACGCCGCCCTTCGAGTGTGGATAGGGGTTGAAACCATCCGTGATGAAATCTGGATAACCGATCAGCCCTCGAATCGATGCGATGTTCACAACCGCGCCGCTGCCCTGCTCTTTCATCTGCTCAACCGCGTGGCGGGTCATCAACACTGTCCCCTTCAGGTTGACATCGATCACGAACTGCCAACGCTCCTCGTAAGTCATATCCAATGCGCGCCTCGCACCGACCCCGGCGCTGTTCACAAGAACATCGATGCGGCCAAACTCATCAACAGTGGCGTCAACCGCGGCTGCGCAACTATCGTTCTCAGTCACATCAACCGACGTAGCCATCGCCGAACCACCAGCTTCGCGTATCTCACCCGCGACACGCTCCGCCCCTTGCGCGTTCAAATCGGCGATCGCAACGGTCGCACCTTCATCTGCGAACAGTTTCGCACTCGCCTCGCCGATGCCGCTACCGCCACCAGTGATCAACGCCACCTTGCCTTCCAATCGCCCCATGCCATCAATCTCCATCGCTGCTTTCTTGCCCGTTGTCATCGATACCACTTCCCTATCCCGCCGTGTATCCGCCGTCTACAGGCAGGCAAGAAGCTGTTACGAACGACGATTCATCGGAAGCCAGATATAACGCAGCATACGCGATCTCAATCGGTTCACCAAGCCTCCCCATGGGATGGAGGGACTCCAGATGCAGTCGCATGTCGTCATCATCCGTCAACGACTTGGTTAAGGCCGTGTACGTGAACCCCGGACACAACGCGTTCACTCTGACGCCCCGTTTGGCGAAAGCCACGCCCATGTCGCGCGTCATCTGAACTACACCGCCCTTTGAGTGCGGATACGGATTGAAACCATCGCTCATCCCGGTCGAATACCCCACCAACCCGATGATCGATGCCAAATTCACGATCGATCCGTAGCCAGCAGGAAGCATCACATCCGATGCCGCGTGAGACATCAACATGCTGCCCTTCAAATTCACATCGATCACCCAGTCCCACTTCTGCTCGAAGTCCCACTCTAACGGTGCCTTCCGAGGCGTAACCCCTGCGCTGTTCACCAGCACATCCAATCCGCTGAACTGATCGACTACTTTCGCCACTAAATCCTCGCACTGACCCCGCTTCGTGACATCTACAGAACCCGCGGCAGCCGATCCGCCGCGCTCAGTCAC
>JAAXHR010000081.1:9798-10322 GCA_012270805.1 Dehalococcoidia bacterium | reverse complement strand
ATGGTGGAGAAGGAAGAGGTTGAACCCACCGCGACAGCTGAACCTGTTAGCCAAGAGCTGCCTGAACCCGAATCTGCGGTTGGCACCTTGGTGATGATACCGGAAGGTGTTGCGCCAGGCGTGGGAATCAATCGATCGCAGGCGCCTGAGTCATTGATGTACTGGGGTGTGAGTGAGCAACTCTTCCGTCCCAATGACGACGGCACTCTAGTCGGTCCTTGGCTCGCCGAAAGCTGGGATATTGCCCCTGACGGATCACAGGCTACGGTCACGATCCGGAGTGGCGTGCAGTTCCACGGCGATTGGGGAGAACTGACGGCCCACGACTTCGCGTGGAGCCTGAACGACACCAACGGTGCCATCACAACTGAGAGCATCCACGGTCAGGCCGGTGACTTCGCGGCGTTCATGGATGAAGCAGAGGCGACGGATGATCGTACTCTAATCCTGAACTTCAACGCCCCCGAACCTCGTTGGACGACCTTGCTGTTCAACCAGGCCGGTGACGCGTTCGGCGTCTTCTC
>JAAXHR010000081.1:0-9752 GCA_012270805.1 Dehalococcoidia bacterium | reverse complement strand
CAATCTGACAGTGCGACTTTGATCGCCCAAGACACGCATTGGGACAAAGTCCCTGAAGTCGGGACACTACGGTTGATCGACGTTCCCGAGACCGTAGCTCGAATTTCCGCGTTGCGTTCCGGCGGTGCCGACTGGGCAGTTTTACCGGTTCGCGAGATGAAGGACCTCACGCGGGACGGTTTCGGCGTGCTGACGACAGGTCGACAAAGTGGTGTGCCTCTCAACATGGCTGGCAACTACTGGGAATCTACCGCAGTCAAGACTGGCGAACCGATCAGCCACGTGACGTTTGTGCACGACATCCCTTGGATCGGTAACCCTCACAAGCCAGATGACAACAACAACCCCGCGGGCATGGACGACATGGAGCAGGCGCGGTTGGTTCGCTGGGCGATCGCATTGTCGATCAACCGGCCGCTAGTCAACGAATCGCTCTACGGCGGAAACGCCTCCGAGTACCACATTGGCATGTTCCACGTCAACAACACCGACTGGGACGACAAATGGCGCGTCCCGTATGACCCGGCGTTGGCAAACGAGTATCTTGACCAGGCCGGATATGCAAAGGACGATGACGGCGTTCGATTTGCGATGCCGATCTACGCTTTCACATCCGTGCGAGACTGGGCTGAGATCGCTGACACCGCCGCTGGCTTCATAAACCAGTTGGGCATCGAGACGAACATCGTGAAGGTTGCTTACTCTATCGTTCGCCCGAGCTTGGTAGCGCGCAGCACGACGACACCCGCAACTCAGTGGTGCAGGTCAGACTTGTGGAAACCGTACGACTGGGTGACGGGAGAAGAGGAAACGAGCCTGACACGCGGCGGCTTCGGTTGTCACATGGAGGTACCGTTCATTCTCGAAACCGTTCAGAATGTGGCGGCCGAACCTGACCCGATCAAGCGGACGCAGTATAACGTCGCCCTCGCGGACTACCTCCACGAGCAAGCGCTGAAGATCGGTATCATCGCGTTGCCATTCGTGTCGGCGTACAACCCGAACTCGATCGCGGAATGGCCGATGCGACCTGGTCCTCAGGCGCCTCACACCTCGCCTGAGCTGATCGTTCCAGCTCGATAGGGAAGTGTGAACGCGATCGCCTTGGACATGCCCGTTCCCCGGACGCGAGGCGACTGCTCTATAAGAATGCCGGGCACAGCGCACCTACAAGATGCGCTGTGCCCGGCATCAAGGATGCGGTTCTGAATATAGTGCCCATCAACCGAACACGAAAGTCTAGTGCGTAAATTCCTGATCAGACGATTCTTCGCCGGCATCCTTTCGGTGCTCGCGGCAACAGCCATCGTGTTCGCCCTCTCTAGAGCCGCAGGTGATCCTCTGCTTCTTTACGCCAAACCAGGTGGATACGGAGTCACTCCCGAACAGGAACAGGCGCTAAAAGAGAAACTCCGGCTTGACCGACCCTTGGTGATCCAGTACCTGCTATGGCTGACAGACTTGGCGCGTGGCGACTTTGGTAAGACACTTCTGGCAGAGCAGTTGGTGACACGGGTCATTGGCGAGAAGATGGGTGCAACCGTGCAGTTAGGGCTCGCTTCATGGCTGTTAGCGACGGTCATGGGGGTGCCACTCGGCGTGCTATCGGCAGTTATGCGCGGCAGCGTATGGGACTACTTGGGACGGGGGTACGCGCTCATCGGGCAATCTCTCCCTACCTTCTGGCTAGGTCTGATGCTGATCCTGATATTCAACAAGCAGTTGGATTGGCTCCCTTTTGGTACACGAGGTTCGGCAGAATCGTTTTTCTTCACCTGGGATAACCTACGATACTTCATACTCCCGTCGTTCGCTGTTGCGTGGGGTGCTGCCGCAGTCTATTTGAGGCTCACAAGATCGGCGATGCTGGAGGTGCTAGATTCTGAATTCGTAAAACTCGCGCGTTCGAAAGGTGTAGGACAGACAAAAATCATTTGGAAGCACGCGTTTCGAAATGCCCTGATACCGCCATTGACCGTCTCAACGCTGATTATGGCTGGATTGATCACCGGTAGCGTCGTTGTCGAGACTGTGTTCTCGTGGCCGGGCCTTGGGAGATTGGCGGTTCAGGCAGTTCAGGACAACGATTTCCCGATACTCACCGCAACCGTTCTCTTCTTTGCAACGGTCTTCGTATTAGTGAATCTACTAACCGACATTCTGTACGCGTTGATTGATCCTCGGATTCGGTACTAAGGATCGACCGAAACACTCAATGGCATCTGAAACAAGAGCGAGCGAAGCTACGACGTTGCAAGGAGCGGCAGCGCCGACCCAACGCGCCTTGCGGCTTTCTCCGGGCTATGTTTGGTATGCGTTACGACGGTGGCCGATTATTCCAGCCCTCATCATGATCGTTCTAGTTGTCGCTGGTGTTTTCGCGGATCAACTGGCACCGTATGACGAGATCGAACAGGATATTAGGTTCCGCAACGCGCCGCCGCGTATCTTCAACATGAACTCGGAGTTTTGGTCGACGCAAGACTACTCCCAAGCGATGTTTCGTGCGGAAGAGGCCGTCGGCAAGAATCCGAGCAACCGTTTCATACTCGGCGCAGACCATGTGGGCAGGGATGTCTTGAGCCGCATCATCCACGGCGCACGCATCTCGCTGGTCGTCACCTCAGTCGCATTGTTCTCAGGTCTGATTCTCGGGGTCACGATCGGTGTAATTTCTGGCTATTACGGCGGTGTAGTAGACGAGGTCTTGATGCGAATGGTCGATGTGTGGTACGCGATACCGTTTTTGTTGCTCGCCATGGTAGCAGTCATAATCTTCGAAGCAAGCTTGAATCTCATCATCGTTCTGTTGATACTGCTCGCATGGAGCGGATACGTCCGAAATCTGCGTGGCGAAGTATTGAGTCTCAAGGAACGCGACTTCGTCGCCTCGGCCCGCGTTGCTGGGGCATCAACTTTTCGCATTATCTTCAAACACCTGCTACCGGGGCTCATAAACACGATATTCGTGATTGCCAGTCTCAGAGTAGGGCAGTTGATACTCGCAGAAGCATCGCTCAGCTTCTTGGGAGCAGGGATTCCAGGCCCGACACCAGCGTGGGGCGTGCTCATCGCGGAGGGCAGGGAATATGTAGAGTCTGCTTGGTGGCAGACGGTGTTCCCGGGAACGGCTATATTCCTGGTGGTTCTCGCCTTCAACTTCCTCGGCGACTGGGTTCGAGACCGATTAGATCCGCGATTGCGTCAGTTGGATTAATCGAAGAAGAGTGCGCGGATCGATTAGGCTGATCGCTACTAAAGCTCAAGCAACTGATTCAAGATGTCTTGCAGTTGGTTGTGCTTGATGTATCCCTGATGAACGGTTAAGACGTTGTGGTCTCTGTCGAGGAAAAACGTAGTGGGTGCAGCTGTGATCTGGTAGGCGATATGGATCGAGCTGCCAACGTCGGGGATTGCCGGGTAGTTGGCTTTCATCTTTCCTAGGAACTCGACACCGTCCGCAGCAGTGTCGAAACCGACGGCCTGTACGCCCACGAAGACGATCTGGTCAGTACCGGGCGGTCCTAGAGTCTGATAAGCGTGCTCAAAATTGGGGATCTCAGCTCTGCACGGGGGACAGGAAGGGAACCAGAAGTTTATGACTACGGGCTTGCCTTGGTGCTCGCTCAGGTCGAACGCTCCGTGATGAAACGTATCGCCCTTGAACCCCGGCGCGTCACCGAGACCAGTGAATACTTCCGTAGACGCGTAGACCAGTTCTGGTTCGACCAACTCTGAGTCCGCTTCGGTGGATTCGTCGGTGTCCAACTCCACTGCGACCGCCTCACCTTCCGCGGGTTGCGATTCTTCTTCGAACTGCGCCGAACCACTATCCGCTAATTCTTGGACGATCTCGGTCAGGTTTTCCTTGTCGATCGCGCCTTGCCACACCCGGTGCTCATTGTGATTACGGTCTAGAAACACCGTCGTCGGATATGAGAAGACGTTGTAGGCGATCTGAATCGCCGAGGCGTTGTCAGGCAAGCCGGGAAACGTAACCCCTAGTTCGTCGAATAGAGCCGCGCCGTCTTCAATCGAGTCGAGGCCTAGTTGCTGGACGCCGACGAATTGGACATCGCTACCAGATGGTTCACCAAACTCCTGATAAACCTCCTCGAAGTGCCCAAGCTCCGCCCGGCACGGCGGGCATGACGGGAACCAGAAGTTGATTACGATCGGTTTACCGGAGAGTTCGCGGGTGTCGAACGTGCCGTGGGCGAAGGTGGTCCCGTGGAAGCCTTTGGCATCGCCCAGACCGTCGACAGTGGCAGATTCGAAAGCTTCGGGCAATCCCATCGGCTTCGATTCGGCCGCCGCTGCGCCGCTCGCGGGCACAACCGTCGGATCTGGTTCGGGCGTGTCTGCCGGCTGTTCGGGTTCGCTCCCGCAAGCCGAAGCGGCGACGAATAGCATCGACGCGATCAGCAAGGCCGCGGTGGTCAAAAAAGGTGAACGATGCATTCGCAGTTTCATCTCCCCAAAGCCAATAACGGTGCCAATCGTTGGATGCATGCCTTAATTAGATGATACGCAACTGCGGCTCTTGCAGTTTTCGATAACCTGCAATCGAGGACTGCAAGAACCGACTACTCGGCGAGAACGTCGGCAGCGATACCGTCCAATTGGTCTTGCAGTGCGTTAACGAGCGATTCAATCGGAACCCTGACCTGTTCCATCGTGTCTCGGTGGCGAATCGTGACCGAGTCATCGGACTCGACAGTCTCGAAATCGACCGTCACGCATAATGGCGTCCCAATTTCGTCTTGACGTCGGTACCGTCGTCCGATGCTCTGGGTCTCGTCATACTGCGTGCTGAAACGAGACCGCGCGATGTCATAAACCTCGCGCGCCTTGGGCGTCAACTTGGCGTTCCGACTCAGGGGCAGTATGGCGATCTGGTACGGAGCGATTGATGGATGGAAGCGCAGAACGACGCGCTTTTCGTTGTTCACTTCTTCCTCGTCGTACGCGTCGACGAGGAATGCCAACGCTGATCGATCTGCTCCCATCGCCGGCTCTACGACATACGGCACGTACCGCTTGTTGTTAGGTTGGTCGTAGTAGGAAAGGTCTTTACCCGATTTCTCGATATGCGCTTTCAGATCGTAGTCGGTGCGGTTCGAAATCGTCTCCAACTCGCCCCAGCCCCACGGGAAAAGGAACTCGACATCGGCGCTGCCCTTGGAGTAGTGCGGCAACTCGTCGGCTTCGTGTTCACGCACACGTAATTTCGATCGGCGAATACCCAAATCTGAGAACCAGTCCATCGAGAAATCGATCCAATATCGATGCCAATCTTCGTCCGTACCTGGTTCGCAGAAATACTCCATCTCCATCTGTTCGAACTCGCGCGTCCGGAATGTGAAATTACCGGGCGTAATCTCGTTGCGAAACGATTTCCCTTGTTGTGCAATCCCAAACGGGATGCGGACGCGGCTGCTGTTGACGACGTTGTCGAAGTCTACGAACATCGCCTGTGCGGTTTCAGGACGTAGATAGACGATGTTCTCGTCGCCTTCGACCGGGCCGATGTGGGTGCGGAACATGAGGTTGAAGTGACGCGGGTCACTCAACTCCCCGCCGCAATCGGGACATTCATCAGCCTCGAGCAAATCTGAGCGATGCCGTCGGTGGCACCCTTTGCACTCTGCTAGAGGATCGGTGAAGCTGTCAACGTGGCCGCTGGCAACCCATACGTTCGGGTGCATCAAGATCGAGGCGTCGATGCCGACTACGTCCTCGCGGTCGCGTACCATCGATTTCCACCATTGGTCTTTGACGTTTCGCTTGAGTTCTACTCCAACCGGTCCGTAGTCGTAAAGGCTGCCAATGCCTCCATAGATCTCGCTGCTCTGGAAGATGAATCCACGCCGTTTGCACAGGCTGACGACGGTGTCCAAGCTGACGTTATCGAGATTGCGTTTCAATGTGACTTGCCGATCTTGTGTTGCTTAGGTTTCACGCGGCTACGACGGTAGCTAAAGAAGCACCCCATAGTTTCAGTGTAAAGAGAGGATGTTTCGAACTCCGCGCGATTGCGAGGTTCACGCTTGGATCACAACCCGCAATTCATCATCTCAACGGCGAACCACAGAGCCATTGCGCCGCCACGGTCGTCAAGGCCTGTAACAGCATCGCGGATCAGATACTCGTCCAAGTTTTCCAACGGGCCAGTCCCTACGCACACTCGAAGCACCCCGCCTTGATCATCGATGCCGTCCGACGCGCCCCACCATGCATTTGTGAGCACGTCGCCCCAATCGTTCTTGGACAACCAGCCATACCTAATACCAAGAGCAATCGAGATACCGAGCATGCTTGTCGAACTGTGTTCGGTGTACGAATCGGCAACGTCTACTACTTGACGCCACATCCCGGATTCCACGTCTTGGAACGACTTCAGTCCCTCAAGATGCTCCACGTGCCGTTCAATCAGCCGATCGCGCTTCTCTCCTTGGTAGCCAGCAAGCGTCTCCGCGAATCCGAGTGCTGCAAAACCATTCCCCCGTCCCCAGAAATACGGCGACGCAAGACAGTGCCAATAAAGCCCGTTAGGTTGCAATAGCCGATCTGCACACTCGAGCACAAAATCTGCCGCCAATCCCACATACGCATCGTCCCCAGTCAACTTGGTCGCACGTTGCAGTACGGTTCCAGCAAAAAACATGTCCTCGACTCTGAAATCGCGATCCAAGACGCTCGAGAAACCGTCCTCATCGCGCTCCATGAAGCGATCCGCGGTCGCAATCAGCAACGAACGATATCGCGCATCATCGGCCAGCAACGATGCCCAGTTGACCCCCGCGTAGTTCGCGGTGCCATCGCTCGCAACGAAAACAGCTTCGGGGTTGTCAGCGTACTCGGCAGTTATCGCCTCGATGTCGGCTCGCGGATCTGGGTAATCACAATCCAATCCAGCGAGTTGCAACCGAGCAGTCAGCGCGACGCCCTGCGTGTAGACAACTGGTAGTTCCAACTTGTGACCATACGCTCCGGCCAATACCCGGGCCTTCTGTTTCGCCGACTCTGCAATTGAGACCATACCTAACCTCTGTCTTGTCATATCGACAGTTTGCCGTATCATTTACGCAGACTGAATGATAAAGCCACACCTTAAGCATTCGGGAGATAATAATGGCGGCATCGACATCGCAGCAGCTAGACGGCAGGAGCGCCTTGGTAACAGGTGGCGGCAGAGGGATCGGACGTGGTATAAGCATGGTCTTGGCGTCGAGGGGTGCAGAAGTCTGCGTGTCGGATATCGATCCAGCGAACGCCGAACAAGTTGCCGCGGAGATTAACGAGGGTGGAGGCAACGCCTTCGCAACTGGCGGTGACGTTACCGACATCGACTCAATCTCCGAAGTCGCACAAACCGCCGTCGATACATTCGGCAAGCTCGACATCTGCGTGCCCAACGCCGGTGTCATCGGCGGTCCCGGTTTTATGTCCCGCAAGGACTACATCGATGCAGATTGGGACATGACGTGGGAAGTCAATGTGCGTGGCGTCGTCAACACTGCGGACGCCGTCACTGAACACATGAAAGAGCGGATGTACGGGAAGATCGTGATCATCGCATCTCACGGCGGCCGCCAACCGCGGGGCGTACCCGACGTGGGACGAGGAAGTGCCCAAGGCCCGTACATGGTCTCCAAGGCTGCGGCGATCCAATGGACCCATTGGTTGGCGATGAGCCTCGGTCAGTTCAATATCAACGTCAACGCCGTTTGCCCGGGCCGCTTGTGGACTCCGATGTGGCAGGCTATCGCCCAGAACCACAAAGAACTCAACCCTGATCTGGCCGATATGGAACCGCGTGAGATTTTCGAGATGCAGATCAAGGGCACTATGCCACTCGGTAGGGAACAGACCCCTGAAGACATCGGCAAGGCAGTTGCCTTCCTAGCGTCTGACGATGCGTCTGAGATCACCGGCCAAGCGTTGAACGTCAACGGCGGAGCGATCATGAACTAGAGCCCGGCTCCGCGTACGAATCGGCTAGTTGCGAGTTCAGGCTTCAGCAGGCAGAAATCCATGGCAGAGATATCAACGACAGTCGAAATACAGATTGACGTGCCGACCGATCACGTGTTCCAATGGGTGATCGAGCCTAGAAACATGATCTACTGGATGAATGGTGTTCGGCGTGCCGCTTGGATCCGGCGACAAGAGGCCGAGATCCCGCGCCCGCAAGACACGTGGGACATGCTCTACGAATATCGCGGACAGGAGAACGAGATCATAATGGAAGTCGACGCGTGTGACCCACGCGACGGCGCTTTCGAGTTTCACACGATTGAGGGAAACTATCCGATTCGAACCGAGTACTTGTGTCAGCCGTCAGGCAATGGAACGCTGTTCCGGATGACAAGGACGGCGTTTTCCGAAAACGCGTTCACATCCCTCATGTTCACGTTAACCCGGTTCATCAGCAAACCAATGATGCAGAAGCAGAATCTGGCCGAACTTGTAAAGATGAAGTCGGTTATCGAAGATCAGATACCGGTAATGCGGGGTAGATCATCCACCAGAATCACCTGACAAGAGGAAGCTATGAATGACCGTGACCTGATGTTCTTGCCGGCGCACAAACAGCGCCAAATGATTTTGGACGGCGAGATTTCGTCCGTTGAACTGACACAGGCGTCCCTGCGGCGCATTGGAGAGCTGGATTCGCAGCTCAACGCGTTTGTGACCCTGGATGAAGAGGGAGCGTTAGCTGCCGCCGCGGCATGTGATCAAGCTTTGGCAGAAGGCGAAGAACCCGGTTTGCTCCACGGTGTGCCGATCTGCGTCAAAGACCTTGAGTTGACTAACGGGTTGCGGACCGCACTGGGATGTGCGGCTTTTGCCGATTGGATCCCAGACTTCGACTCTGCCGTCGTTGAAAGGCTGCGCGCTGCCAACACGGTCATCCTCGGAAAAACCAACACGCCGGAATTTGGAAACAGTGCCGAGACTTTTACCGACATATTTCCAACTGCGAACAATCCGTGGGATGTTACCCGGCACCCCGGCGGATCGAGTGGGGGGACATCAGCCGCCATCGCTTCCGGTATGTGTTCGTTGGGAACGGGTACCGATGGTGGAGGATCAGTACGCTTGCCGGCATCGTTTACAGGGATTTTCGGCCATAAACCCACGCATGGTCGCACGCCACGCTACGGCGGTCGCTCGATGCCATCGTACAACTGCACCAGCACTACCGGCCCAATGTCGCAAGACGTCAGATCGTCGGCCATGATGCACATGGCCATCTCGGGACACGATCCACGCGATCCAGGTTCACTGAAGACTCCGGTCCCGGACTGTGTCTCCGAGCTTGAGGATGGCATCGATGGCGTGAAGGTAGGCTTTTCCATGGACTTGGGATACGCATACGTCAACGATGACGTTGCCCGCGTAACCGAGGAAGCGCTGAAGGGGTTGGAAGAGGCCGGTGCGACCGTGGTGAACGTCGACATCAGTTTCGACCCGGTCCCGGCAGAGTATTGGTGGAAAATCTGGACTGCCGGACAGGTCGCCATGTACGGACATCTCGCAGAAGACCCCGATGTACAACTCACCGACTACACGATGGAGATGGTCAACGCCGGATACGGCATTACTGGCGCCGACTACGCGTTGTCCTTGCGGCAAGCTGAGATTCACAGAATCCAAGTGGGCCAACTCTTCGACGAGTTCGATCTCCTGGTTACACCAACCACCGCGATTGAGGCATGGCCACACCGGCAGACACCGATGGAGCT
>JAAXHR010000214.1 GCA_012270805.1 Dehalococcoidia bacterium | reverse complement strand
GTGCGGTTGTTGGGGACGCGCGGAACAGACCGTTGCGGTACGGTTTGGATTTGGGGTGCGGCGTTGGCACGTTTATGGCTGGTCAAGCCTTGTTGATCTGTTTTGGCGGCGGGTTTTGTCTGGTTTGTGTCATTGCGATGTATCCGAACACCGTCGCGTCGATTCGGCGGACGGGTGTTGCTAGCTGTTTTTGGTTCCGTCTTTCGCCTTTGGCACCGGACCATCGGCCAGTCGCACGGCTGAGATAGCAGCCGATCCGTGCGGCATCGCTCGGTTGTACCCTTGCTGAAGACGTAGCCTCTCCCGTGCGGCGCGCCGGGAAGGCGTATGCCGAAACGGCTCGGTGCTGCACGGTCCTTTCCGGCGGAGTTCCGCCGTCCGGTTCATGTTGCGAATTGGGCATTGCGCATCGCGACCGTGCCGTTTTGCCCTCACCGAGGCCTCTAACGGTCTGTCTGGTTGTTTCCTGGCTGTGCATACAGGTTTGGCGGATAGCGCCGCCGGCGTCGGTTTCGGCAACGTCCTGCGAAGACGAACAGCATGAGCCGCCCACGGGCCCCCGTTTTCCCCGCTTTGACCAGTACTTCCTTCCTCTGACGAGGAGGGCGAGGGTTGTCGCGCGCTCGACCGCGAGTGCGCAGAGCCAGTAGCTTAGTCTCTGTCCAGGGCAGTAGCTTAGCCCCTTTTTCGCCTACACGGTGGCATCTTCGAGTGTCGCTGCGTTGACTTTTTCCGTTCAGTATCCGCCTTTCAGACGAGTTGTTTCTCCGTCCGCGCCCGTCGACGCGGCGATGTTCTAGACCGCGCAGGTCATGACTCATATATTAGAACAATTGTATTGTTAATGCAACCGTTCACAGGATTTTTGGAATGTTTGGAGGAGATAGGAAAATGTAGGATTGGACCATGCCGCGGCTTTCCCCAAAGCAGCTTCGCATGGTCATCGATGAGGCATCGGTGGGCCAGTTACCGGATGTTGCACTGCCGGATGGTTACGTGATGCGCTCATACCGATCAGGCGATGAGAGTAGTTGGGCTGAGACGCTTCAAGCATGCGGATTCGAAGACTGGAACAGCACTGAAGTACGGACCTATCTGGAGGACACCGAACGCCTAGAGGGTTCGCGAGTGGTCGACTACGAAGGTGGGGTCGTGGCGGGTACATTCGCCAGCAGAAACACCGACGATGCATCGGACATCATCGTTCCCGGAGGCATCGGTATTCCTCAAGAAGAAGGCATCTTAGACTTTGTAGTTACCCACCCGGACCACCGCGGTAGAGGATTAGCTAGAGCAACGTGTACCGAGGTTGCCAAATTTCTCGTATACCTCGGCTGCCAGTCCGTCTCTCTCTGGACTGACGATTGGCGCCTTCCCGCGATCCATGTATACCTTTCGTTAGGTTTCAAGCCGGTCATGAACCGAAACGACATGCCAGGCCGTTGGGCGGCCGTCTACGACAAGCTGAAGGAGCAAGGACGTGACCACTCTTAGACTAGCGTTAGCCGGGTTGGGCCACGGCGATACCCTGCTTCAGGCCAACAACCCTGAAAACGAGCTGCCGATCCGTGTAACTGCGCTCTGCGACGTTAACGAAGAACGACTTGACGCTGCGGCTAGAAGGCACGGGATCGACACGGTCACCACCGATTTCGACGACTTGGCGGAGCGCGATGATATCGACATCATTGGCATATATACGCCAGGTCCGCTCCATGCTCGCCAGATACTAACGGCGTTGGAAAACGGCAAGCACGTCATGGTCACCAAGTCTATGGTCTACACGATGACGGAGGCCGAGAGCGTCGTCGAAGCCGTAGACCGCACCGGACTAGTGCTGCTAGTCACCCAGTCGATGCGTGGGCGTTTGGACTTCATAGACGCGAAACGCGCATGTGACGCCGGCGAGATCGGCGAACTCTTCATGGCCGAAGCGCACTACATCCACGATCTGAGGCCCGTATATAAGCAGACACCGTGGAGGACCTCGATGCCGCAGGACCTCATATTGGGCGGTGCCTGCCACCCCATAGACCTTCTGCGCTGGTTCATGGGCGACATCGATGAGGTCTATTGCGTCGGCCTGCGCAGCGGGGTCGCGCCAGAGTATCCACAAGAGGACTGTTTCTTCATCAACGTCAAATTCGCGGACGGGAAGATCGGCCGCGTGGCAAACCTACTTGGTATGGTTCATCCGGCAGGTGAGAGAGCGAATAGCCTCACTGTGTACGGAACTAAGGGAACGATCCG
>JAAXHR010000413.1:11906-21048 GCA_012270805.1 Dehalococcoidia bacterium | reverse complement strand
AACAGCGGAGTAGGTTTCGCCACGCCTATCAATCTCGTCAGACGTGTCGTGAATAACTTGATTGAAGAAGGTGTCCACGAATACCCGCTGATCGGAATCTCGTCCCGCGTCGTCACTCGTGCGTGGGCGGAGGAACTTGGTCTCGAAGAAGCTCAACGCGGGTTGCTTGTAACTGCAGTTTCCCCAGATGGACCAGCCGATGAAGCAGGCATTCGTCCCGACTCAGGCACATCCGCCCCATCATCCGGATTCAGCACTTTCAGTCGTTACTCCCCTGAAGGTGACGGCGACATCATCGTCCGAATCGACAACGTTAAGATCGACAATCTTTATGACCTGCGAAGCTACATCATGCTCAACACGTCGCCAGGTGACGAGATTGTGGTGGAGGTGTTGCGCAACGGCGAGATCGTGCCGATCAGCTTGACCCTCGGTTCATGGGGCGATCGGTTCAACTAAACGCCCGCGACCGATGTCGCCATCTCCGAAGCGCGCGTTAAGACGTTTCGGGGTTGACTACACCCGATCACTGATTGGTCGTAACCGTCCAGCTCCCATCACCATTCGGCTCGAAGCTGATCTCCGCCTCCAACACGTCGATGACCGCGTACTCCTCGTCACACACGTGATTGACACCAACCATGAATCCTGACATCATCACCGAACCTTTTGAGCGACATATCAAGCCATCTGCTCCCACCGAAAAAACTAGGTCGGCCGGCCTTCCCTCCTCACCGTCGTAGTTGCATCCTTCACCAGGTTGCATCACCACACCGTTACCACACTCTCCCACAATCGTCGGTTCTGCTCCTTCGCCCGATGCGATTGACGAGCTCGAAGCATTGGAACTCTGAGCCACCGTGGGTTCGGGCGTTGCGGTAGGTTCATCTCCACCCCCGCAAGCCAAGATCGTAGCCGCCAACACCAGAATTGCAACCAATATCAAGTTTTTCATGGATACCTCGTCGCTTCGTCGCGTTTCTTGCTACACAGTCTAAAGACGCCGCCACATTTTTGCCTACAGACCTACACGGTTTGCAACCATGCACACGGGACGACCAACTCACCCAACAATCTACACCCAAAATCCAACCCGTTCATGAATCCCGAAGAATCCATTTACGGCTCCAACGTAAGCCTGCGCCGGGACCATATCGGCACACACCTTGCCACTTGGAGGATTCTAGGCATGCAAGAGCCCAAGTAGTCGCCGTTTCAAGTGACGATATCCTTATGCCAGTATTGAGCGACGGCTCGATCAAACCGATCGTTTCAAGCAATGCTACGGTTGTATGTCAAACGCAATGAGACGCATCGCGTCGTTGAAAAACCTGGGGCCGAAGTCAGCGGAACTGATTGTCGCGGCTGGCATTGACGGACCTGATGAAATTCGTAGATTGGGTGCCGCTGTCGTTTTTCATCGCGTCAAGTCAAGATTTCCCGGCTCAACCTCGCTGAACCTCCTTTGGGCGCTTCAAGCCGCACTTATGGAGGTTCATTGGCATGAAGTTCCAGAAGAGATCAGAACTCAACTCCTGTCTGAAGTAGAAACCTTGTCGAACTCTGAATCCGATGTGTCTGACGTGAATGAGTAGTAACTCACTGGGTGATTTCCGAAAATCCGCGTATTTTCGACCAAACGTTCCACAATGCTGAATTTTGTGTTACTCTTGTGCTAACACATATGTGGCGCATGCCGCAACGTAGAAGGCATAACATTAAGGAATATCAGCATGGCTGACAAAAGTGCTGCAACTCTGGAACGAGAAATTCTGGAGAGTATCGAAACCGAATCTACTGAGAACCACAAGCAAATGGCGACAACCAAGCGAAAAAGCGTTCGAGAACAAGCTCTAGAAGATGCGATCGCCCAAATAGAACGGAACTTCGGGCGTGGCGCAGTGATGCGTATGAGCGAGAACGACAGCTTTCGCAACGTCGAAGCCATCTCAACTGGATCTCTTTCGCTAGACATCGCTCTCGGTATCGGTGGTCTCCCTCGAGGCAGGATCATCGAAATTTACGGCGCGGAGTCGGCCGGTAAGTCCACCCTTGCGATGTCCACCGTCGCACAGGCGCAAAAGGCTGGCGGAGTATGCGCGTATGTTGATGTCGAACACGCGATGGATCCGGTCTATGCGAAAGCTATCGGAGTCGATATCGATTCGTTGCTGATATCGCAACCCGACTCGGCCGAACAAGCGCTTGAGATCGTCGAACACTTGGTTCGTTCTTCGGCCCTCGACATGGTAGTGCTGGACAGCGTTGCAGCTCTGGTTCCTGCATCTGAGATACGAGGCGAAATGGGAGAGTTCCAAGTCGGCGCTCAAGCCCGGCTAATGTCTCAGGCGCTTCGAAAACTCACCGCGATCATCAATAAAACCAAAACCGTCTGCATCTTCATCAACCAGTTACGCGAAAAAGTCGGCGTTATATATGGAAGCCCAGAAGTTACGCCTGGCGGCCGAGCATTGAAGTTTTATTCCAGCGTCCGTCTCGACATGCGTCGCAAAGAATCGCTCAAGAACGGAAAAGATATCACCGGCAATCGTGTGAGGGTACGCGTCGTGAAAAACAAAGTCGCACCGCCGTTCCGACAGGCCGAGGTGGACATCATTTTCAACGAGGGCATCAGCATGGAAGGCGACCTGTTGGAGCTTGGCGTCGAGCATGGCATCCTGCAAAAACGCGGCTCCTTCTATTCGTACGGCGAAACTAGACTTGGCCAAGGTCGCGAAGCTTCTCGAATCTTCCTCAAAGAGCATCCAGAGATGCGAGATGAGGTCGATGCTCAGGTACGGAGTATCACGCTGCTCGACGCGGAATCCAGTTAGAAGCGATCAACGGCTTTTGCAGGGCGTTGATACGTTTACCGTCGCACGAGGCATTGGTTCTGCCAACCGACACAACGGGTGTGAATGAATTCTCATGCCGACGTGCGAGGATTCCCCGTTTATGATTAGCACATGGTTATCAACGCGCTATTGATCGTGGGCGCACTCATTGGTAGCGCCTTCATTTCGGCTGCCGAATCTGCGTTGCTCAGCGCCAGACCTTCACACATCCAACACCTCGCTGAGAATGGAGATCGCCGAGCTCACGCTGTTATGCGTGTGCTTGAACGGCACGAGAACTTTTTCGCAACCATCCTTCTTGTTGGGAATCTGTTCAACGTGCTCGTTGCTACGGCATCGACCAGTTTGATCATCAACTCGATCGGCGGCGGCGAGAACACTGTACTCACGACCATAATTTCAACCGCCGCCGCGACCGTGATGGTCTACATTGTCGGGGAACTCACGCCTAAAACGCTCGGAGCGATCGCGCCGGAAACGTGGTCCTTGGCAGTCGCCCACATAATCCTCGCGATTATGACGGTATCGAAACCGATCGTTTGGGTGTTCACCCTCCTCCCGCGCGGATTGCTTCGATTATTCGGCGTCTCCGCGGTTGATGCCCGTCCGGGCTACACGCAAGGCGAGTTGAGCCTTATCATCGACCAGAGCCAAGAACAAGGCTTGTTCGATGACACTCACGGCGAGATGTTGGACAACCTTATTGATTTCGGAGCCCGAGACCTCCGGGACCACCGCGTTCGAGTGCACACAAGTCAAATCGTGTGGTTGAACGAACGCGACACTCTCCGCATATTCATGGAAAAATACCGTGAACACGTCGAAGACATAAACGCGACGGAAGAGCCGCACCGGTTTCAACCCGGGTTCGTAGTGCAACGCGGTGAACCTCTCCGCACCGGCTATTGGTACGAGCTCGATCAATTAGCCGGAGCAGTCTACGTCAACGACGTCATCAAATTCATCGCCGATGGGGGGAATGACGAACTAGACATCAAGATCACCGAATTGATGCGGACTGACATCTTAGTGTTGGCAGACACTACCAAGCTTGACGATCTGTTTACCGAGATGATCCGAACTGAACAACACTTGGCCGTCGCGCACAACGAAGAAAACCGAATCAACGGTCTAGTCACTTTGAATGGCCTCCTCGAGATGATGCGAGGTGACGACGACGATACATTGGTCATCGAGGAAAAGGCCGTACAGCAACTCGAAGACGACACTTATGTCTTACCGGGCGCACTCTCGGTTGAGAGAACACGCGACGAGACTGGAATCGAAGTGCCGCCGAACGAGCGGTATGAAACCATCGCTGGGTTCTTCATTGACAGGGCTCAGAGGATGCCAGCGGTCGGACAACACACTACTTACGAGAACGCGATCTACATGGAGGTCCTCGAAATGGACGGCAATCGTATCGAGCGTCTGAAGATCAAAAATATCGCTACAGACGAGGATTCCGAGCAGATCGGGCAGAGACAGTCCTCCTCATGACGATCAAATGCGACCCAAATCAGACGACCGCACCTTCCTGCTAAAACTCGAAGAGGGACTTTCAACTGCGGGCATACTGCCCGAGCACTCCATCGTATGCGCAGTTTCGGGCGGATTTGATTCGACCGCACTGCTACTGGGATGCGAAAGGCTGCAAGACCGGTATCGCTCCTTGACCGCAGCCCATTACAACCACCGGACCCGCGGCGAGGAAGCCGATCAGGACGAAGAATTCGTTCGTAACCTGTGCGNNGCACGTCAACAACGTTACTGTTTCCTCGCGAAAACCACAGACGAAGTCGGCGCGGATGCCATTCTTGTGGCGCACACCATCGAAGACCAGGCGGAAACAGTATTGCTTCGAATCGTGCGAGGCGCGGGTTTGAGAGGTGCCGGCGGCATGCGGGTCGCTAGACGAATACTCACACCTGCAAGCCGCGAAGTGAGTATTGTTCGTCCGATGCTTCGGGCCACACACCGAGACGCTGCAATCTTTCTCAATTCTCTCCAAATAGCGGCGAGACATGACAGATCCAATGACGATTGGGAGCGTTACGCCCGAAACAGAATCAGACACCGCGTCATCCCAGAACTTCAAGCGTTGAATCCCGATGCCATCAACGCGATCAACAGATTCGCCACGATTATGAAATCGAACCACGATTTGGTCCATTTACTAGTGCGTGATGCGATGCACGAATCCGAGACTGAAACGACAAATGTCTACCTCCGATCTCACATCGCCCAGCTGCACCCTGTCGTAGCCGCAGCGGCCTTAACCGAAATGCATAGCGCTGTGGCTGACGCAAATTCGCAGCTTGATGAAGTACACGTAACCAGATTGATCGGCATGATCGCATCCGGCAAGTCGTCAAGCTACGATTTGCCTGGCGAAGTAGTGTTCAAGACCGACCATCGGCACATCCGCATGGAAGATGCAGGTGCGCTTCCTAGCGATGTAGTCCCCTACCCCCAACCCTTGGGCCGCACTACCGAGTTGGCGGTACCGGGAGAGTTGGACCTAGGTAGCGGGTTCACCATCACTTCATCGCTCGTCCCGCGCGATTCTGGAATGATGAACGCGTCATTCGATGAAGCATGGCTGAACCCCGAGATTGTAGTGAACGACCGATTAGAGGTTAGGAATCGCAGGCCGTCTGATCGTTTCAATCCTCTGGGAATGCTTCAAGATGTGGATCTTTCGGATTTCCTCATCAAGGCGAAGGTAGCCGCGTCTTGGCGTGATCGTATTCCGTTGGTTACTTCGATCGATCATGGGCAGATTGCCTGGTTGCCGGGTCTCAGACCAGCTGAATGGGCAAAACTTTTGCCTGCTCATAAAACCGCGCTTCACCTGACGCTTAAGCGCGATTCCGTCGAAAACTGACCGACATCATCAACGCGGTATCAGTTAAGTTCGCGCTGCAGCATGCGATGGTTGTCGACCCGACCGGGTGCCATCCCTCGCGGGGCCACGGCCTTGCCATCGATCTCTTTGATCGCTGCCACCACTGGGGCGGGATGCGCAGCCGCGATGTAGCGACCAACTATGTATAGCCCTACCTCCGCGTGCGATGCCTCGTACTCCGAGATTAACTGCGGAGTCAGTTCGCCGGCAACATAGACATCGACAGAACTGAATCCCGCGTCGGATAGCCGAGCCTTGAGCTCCGTCGCCAATGCAGGTGTTCCGCCGCCCAGATTGTCTGGAAGGTTAACTTTCACTGCTCGGAGAGGGTTGGTGGTGCCACCGCTCAGCGCGTATGCAGCGTCCAACGCTTCCTGGATCGCGTCTCCGGTTGTCGGGATGGGCATCACCCTCTGCGCGCCTAATCGACTATGTCTGTCATATACCGTCATGGCGCGATCTGCAGCACCCCAGATCAGCACGAAATCATGCGGCATGGAGCCTTGCGGCACGGTTGATGTGCGATCACCGCCCTTTTGCGTGGAAACCGCGGCGCATCCGCCCACGTATGCGGAATACTCCATCGAATCAACTACGTCCGGGTGAATGTACGGCGAACCACTTACTACGACGCGCGTGCTTCCAGCTGCCTGGACGCACTCGCTCGCGGCCGTTGCCCAACCGATACTGGACGCAAATATGCCGGTGATGACGTCACGGTACATGCCGAATGCGGCGTACGGTCCAACGACTCGCAAAATAGTCTCACCATTGCTGATGGTGTCGCCATCTGAGAGAGAAAACACCTGCGAGTTTGAAACCGGCAGGCGGGCTCGAAGGAATGGCAATACCTCGTTCACTCCAGACAAGACTCCATCCGTCCCGGCATAGACCTCGAATACGACATTCGGGTTGCGCTGTTCGGTTCGTAGGATCGTCTGCGCGTTGTGATAATCGATCGATACCGTCGCGCCGCGTAACGTCGGCGAAGAAAGCTCTAGTTCTTCTGATGGCGTGAGCATCGATTCAATCCACTGTCTTATTGAAGCCTGCGAGACAGGTTACATCACACCAAGTCCGCGTTTCTTGGCAAGAGCCCTGCGTCCTTCGAACATTAACGACCTCGGCGCGGCGCGTCCGGGGGTGAGAAACGAACTCGCAACAAACCTTTGATGTCCTCGACTGCCGTTGAGACCACGCGAACTCGTGTATCCGGATCATCGACCCAATGAACTGGGATCTCCTTAATCTTGTAACCCGCGCGCAAACTCAGCAACAGCAACTCGGTGTCAAAAAACCACCCGATGTTTTGTATGTGCGGAACCACGCCTTTCGCGACCTCGCGAGAAACAGCCTTGAAACCACATTGGGCATCACGGAACGTCTTCCTTGGAAACATCAACCGAATCAGAGCGTTGTAAGACCTTGAGACGATTTCACGCTTCAATGTCCGGCGCTCAACTCGAGAATCTGGCAACAACCTCGAACCGATAGCTACTCCATATCCTTCCTGGCCGATCGCATCGACTAAAGGCACTAGAGAATCGAGTTGCGTCGAAAGATCTACGTCCATGAAGCATCGAACATCGGCATCGCTCTCCAACCATGCTTTCTTCAAAGCGCGCCCACGTCCGCGCTGCTCCAGCCGGGTCAGCGTCACGTTTGGATACTCATCCGACAATTGCCGTCCGACCTCGGGAGTCGCATCTTCGGAACCGTTGTCCGCTATAGTGATGTTCCAGTCCCAATCGGCATCTACGCCTTCTGACAAGTGTTTGGTCAACGTTGCGATGCAATGCGGCAACGAGTGCTCTTCGTTGAGCACCGGGATGACGATGTCGACTGAAAGCTTGGACACTTAGGCTTGGTGAATACCCGATATCTCAATGATAGAAATGTCGTTTGCCGGTAAAGACCATAGCGATGTCTAACTCGTTGGCCGCGGCAATCACGGCATCATCGTTCACCGAACCGCCCGGTTGCACCACTGCTTTAATCCCCGCCTCTGCGGCGACTTCCACCGCGTCTGGGAAAGGGATAAAGGCATCGGATGCCATCACCGCGCCTTCAGATCGATCACCTGCAACGCGCGCCGACAAGTGCACACTCGTCACACGGTTCGGCTGTCCGGCCCCCATGCCGACCAGTGTTCGATCCTTGGCAAATACGATCGCGTTGGATTTGACGAACCTGCTTGCCCGCCATGCGAACCAAAGATCGATCTGCTCGCAGTCACTCGGTTGGCGCTCCGTAACGACACGCATGGTCCTGAAACCATCATCGGCAAGATAGTCGGGCTCCTGCACGAGCGCGCCGCCAGAGACTGATCGAAGCTCCCAACGCGGCTCGCGGTTTTGACGCACCTTCAATACACGGGTGCGACGGCGCCTGAGAAGGATATTCAACGCCTCTTCGTCGTAATCCGGTGCGACGATGACATCTAGCAATAAACCGTGCATCTTCTCCGCGGTTTCGGCAGATAAACACCCGCTGAAGGCGACAATTCCGCCAAATGCCGAAACTGGGTCGCCGGAACGTGCGGCCTCCCATGCATCGGTCTGGTTTTCCCTTACTGCTAATCCACAAGGATTTGCATGTTTAACAACTACGGCAGCGTGTGGCCCAAAACCGGCGAATGAACGGGCGACTTCCCAAGCCGCGTCGGCATCGAAGTAGTTGAGATAAGACATGTCGATGCCGTGAAGCTGTTGGGCGTTAACAACACCGCCGTCTTCACCTGGCAACGAGTAGATACCGGCACTTTGATGGGGATTTTCGCCATAGCGTGGGCTAGCGACAAGCGAATACCCAAACGTCAACTCTGTTGGTAGTTCGGGGCCCTTCGCCTCGCCCGAGCCCGTATCAGGGTCTTCCCGCAAGTAATTCGCAATGGCGGTGTCGTAGGCGGCGACGTGCTGGAATGCCTTGGCTGCCAATCTTCGGCGTTCAGGCTGTGTGACCTCACCATCGCGGATCATCTTTCCCACCCGTTCGTAATCCGCAGGATCCACCACGATCACCACATCGGGATGGTTTTTGGCCGCAGCACGAGTCATCGCCGGACCGCCTATATCGATGTTCTCCAGAGCATCCCCCAACGACGCTTCGGGATTACGAACCGTTTCAACAAACGGGTACAAGTTGTTAACGACCAAATCGATCTCGCGGATGCTTAAACGCTCCAACTGCCGTTGGTGATCCTCATCGTCGCGGAGTGCCAGCAACCCACCGTGGATGTTCGGATGGAGAGTTTTGACGCGACCATCCAGTATCTCTGGAGCACCTGTGAGTTCCGAAACCTCGATCACTTCGAGCCCGTTGGTTCGCAACTCGGCCGCAGTACCGCCAGTTGACACGATGTCGTATCCACAATCAGCGA
>JAAXHR010000413.1:0-11894 GCA_012270805.1 Dehalococcoidia bacterium | reverse complement strand
ACCTTTGGGCCAGCGCCGTCGTGCAGCGTTACCTCACCGATGATCCACGCATCATTCAATTCGTTAAGAAGATGATCAACTTCAGTCGGATCTGCACACACGATCATCCCAACACCCATGTTGAAGACGTTGTACATCTCCTCGGTCTCGATGTTGCCCTGTTCTCTAATGTAGTTGAACAGCGGCGGGGGCACCCAAGATTTGACGTCGAGTTGCGCACCGAGCCCAGGGGCCAGCGCACGCGGAACATTCTTCTCAAAGCTGCCTCCTGTGATATGTGCCAAACTCTTCACGCGGTTCAACACTGGTCTTAGCTGTCCAAAATACGATTTGTGCGGAGTCAGAAGGGCCTCGCCTAAAGATCGCGCGTCTTCCGGCACCTCGACATCCAAGGCACTTGGGTCATCGTCCGAATTGAAGATCGATCGGACAAGCGAGTAGCCATTTGTGTGCAACCCGCTAGAAGGTAATGCGATTAGCACATCACCCGCGCTCGTCTGGTCTGGTCGAAGCAGCTGATCACGCCTGACTCGACCGACGATGAAGCCGACTAAATCGTAGTCGTCGCCGTGGTAAACGCCTGGCAACGACGCGGTTTCACCTCCGATCAATGCACATCCGTTTTCCAAGCAACCGGCGGCCACTCCGCTGAGAATCTCGGCAATCAGATCGTCGTCGTATCCGTTTAAACCGATGTAGTCCAAGAAGAAGAGCGGTTCCGCCCCCGTCGGAAGAATGTCATTGACGCAGTGATTTACGATGTCGATGCCGATCGTATCGTGCTTCTGCATCGCTTGGGCTATTCGCAACTTTGTACCGACCGAATCAGTGCTCGCGACCATGAGATATTGACTGTTCGGATCAGCATCGAACACACCGCCGAATCCGCCAGGAGCCGACACAACGCTCCCTGCATATGTCGACCTCGCGATATCGCCGATACGGAGCTTGACGCGAGCCGCGGCATCGAGATCAACCCCCGCAGCCGCGTACGCCTTAGCCGAAACGTCTCTCATCCACAATCCGCGCTCAGGAGGCACCAACTGGTTCGGCAACTAGCCTATCCATGCGAAGCTTATCCATCTCGAGTTGAACGTCGATGGGATACTTTCCGGTGAAGCAACCGCGACAATACTCGTTGCGACCAGCCGAAACCGCTTCTTCCAAGCCTTCCAAACTCAAGTAGCTCAGACTGTCTGCGCCGATGATTTCGCAGATTTCGTCGATCGAGTAGTTGGCCGCGATCAGCTGATCGAGCGTCGCCATGTCCACACCGAAGTGGCAAGTTGATTTGATCGGCGGCGCTGCGACTCTGACATGCACTTCTTTAGCTCCGGCGTCCCGCAACATCCTGATAACATGCCTGACTGTAGTGCTTCGCACTATCGTGTCGTCGACCACGACGATTCTTTTCCCATTTATGACTTGCCGCATGGCATTGAACTTCGTTCGCACGCCAATGTCGCGCATGTACTGGTCTGGCTGAATAAAGGTCCTGCCGACGTATCGGTTCTTCACAAGCCCCTCGGCGTAAGGAATGTTCGCCTCGGCTGCGTATCCCGCGGCATGCGGGGTTGATGAGTCAGGAATGCCGATGACGAGATCGGCTTCAGCCGGATTCTCTCGGTACGCGATCGCACCCATCCGCATACGGTTCTGGTAGGCCAAACTCCCGTCAAGTATGCTGTCAGGTCTCGCGAAGTAGATCTGCTCAAAGATGCACATCTTGTGTGCTAAGGGTGTTTTTGGCCAGACGCGGCTCGTGATCCCGTCTCGATTCACTACAACGACTTCACCCGGTTCCAACTCGCGTTCGAATTCGGCTCCCAGGTTGTCGAGCGCTGCGGTCTCAGATGCGAAGACCCGGCCTCCGTCCAGCTTGCCAATACACAACGGGCGAACGCCGAGGGGGTCGCGAACTGCGATCAACTCGTGCTTGGTCATCATGATCAGCGAATAGGCTCCGCTGAGCAGCGACATGACTTGGTCCGAAACTTCGAACCAGTCGTCGCCAGGTGTTTTGGCGTAGAGTTCAGCGATTACTTCGCTGTCGGAGCTCCCGGTAAAGACACTTCCGTATTCTTTTCGGCAAAACTCGCGTAGCGGCAAAGCGTTGATGACGTTGCCGTTATGCCCGAGTGCGATCGCGCCGCGAGGGCCATACGCCAATAGTGGTTGAGCGTTGTGGCGGCGATTCGATCCGGTGGTGGAATAGCGGGTGTGCGCAATCGCCAAATGCCCCTGCAATCCAGTGAGGTCGTTCTCTTGGAATACTTGGGAAACGAGCCCCACTTCGGCGGTCAGACTCAGTGTCAAACCATTTGAAGCGGCGATCCCGGCACTCTCTTGTCCTCGATGTTGGAGAGCGAAGATCCCGAAGAACGCGGCCCTTGCAGCTTCGTGTCCTGGGATGTATGCACCGAAGATGCCGCAAGCTTCTCGCGGCTTTTCGTTACCGACAGCAACGATTTCGATCTCGGGTTTCAGTGGATCACGCAAGTCCGGCGCAGTCGCAACGTGGCGCAACGTTCATTTTTCCCGACTTCGTCCGTGCACGTGCAATCTAAATGTTAATTGCTATTCACGATTCGCGCACAGCGATGGGCATAGAACCTAGACGGGTGGAACGACCCACTCCGGCACCTCACCACGCGCCACTCTCGCTACATTGGCGACCGCGTTTGCAGTGGCGTTTTGCTCAGATTCCAGCGCACGAGTAGCTAAATGTGGGGTTACGACTACGTTGGGAAGGTTTGGCAAATCGTTGTCTGGCTCAATTGGCTCGACTTCTGTCACATCCAAACCCGCTCCGAAAATCTGGCCATCCTTCAAAGCGCGCTTCAACGCGGCTTCATCAACGACCGGACCTCGGCATGTGTTGACGAGGATTGCGGAACTCTTCATCAACGCGAACTCGCGATCGGAAATCATGTGGTGCGTCGTTCGCTCAAGCGGGACATGCAGGCTTACGATATCTGACGTTTCCAGCAACTCATCAAGTTCGACGAACTTAGCGTGAGCCGCTTCAACATATTCATCATCGTGGTCGACCACGTCATAGTACACCACCTCGCACTCCCAGCCTTGCAGTCGTTTCGCCACCCGCGAACCGATTCTGCCGAGACCGACGATACCGATGCGTTTCCCGACGAGCGTGTGGAACTCGGTTCGGTCACCACCCACTCCAGCCATCCAAGTACCATTTTTGACGGAATCGATCTGGCGATCGATCTTTCGCTCGACGGATAGCATCAAAATCACCGCGTGTTCGGCTACGGCGACAGCATTCGCACCACCGTTGTTTGAGACCGAAACACCGAGCTCTGCCAACGCGGCTTTGTCCATCCAATCAGTCCCGGCACTGAAAGTCTGGATCAAGCGGAGGTTTTCGAGTTTCGAGATGAACTCTGTGTCAAAAGTTCGGTTGCCCGCGGGAATCAAAGCCACAGCGTCTTGACACTGTTGCAACACTTCCTCAACCGGTTGCTCTGAGTCGACGAACTTGAGTTCCAACTCGGGATATTTCTTCGCTTCTTCGCTTAGCTCTGCATTCCGCAGGGACACGCGAGCATCAGACATTGGACCCAGAAGAACCGCTACGGGCATCTTTTCAACTCTCGACTTTCTCGTTATTCAAATTCTGCGGACTTGCAAGGCGCCTAATTCGGCGGGCCGCTGTCAGCCGCAAGTAGCGAATTATACTAATTTCTAGGCGCACATCTGTGGCATTCGTACTTCTCCCAGCGCAATGGCAAAACGATAAATCGGCTGTTCTCCCGCACGGGATTTATCGCCCCACGTATCCTCGCAAATGCCCGAACCCAAACTCGAACGCGCCACAATCCGAGTTCCCGCCACCAGCGCGAATCTAGGGCCAGGATTTGACTGTATCGGGATCGCGGTCGATCTTTGGAATGAAACGATCGTCACGCTCGGAAGCAAAGTGATCACGATCCGCGGTGAAGGCGAAGGAGTTCTACCGGTTGACGATCGAAACCTCATTGCGGAGAGTGCCCGACACGCCTTCGGGGAAATCGGCGTCGATCAGATCGATTTGGCATTCGACTGTAGAAACAACATCCCGCTGGCACGCGGTCTTGGTTCGTCATCCGCAGCAACCGTCACCGGCATCGTCGCCGCGTTTGTTTTCGCTGGCTATGATGTCAGCGATCTCGAGACGCTGAACCGGATATTTGCCATCGCGGCCAACATCGAAGGGCATCCCGACAACGCAGCTCCCGCGGTCTTCGGCGGATGCCAGATCGGTGTCCATGCGAACAACCCTCCAGATGCCAGCAAGTGGATCAACAGCCGAATCGAGATTCCGGAGGAATTGAAAGCGGTCGTTTTCGTGCCCGACTTCTCGATGAAAACGGTAGAAGCCCGTGGGATCTTGCCTGACGTGGTTTCTCGATCGGATGCCGTGTTCAATGTCGGACGCGCCGCGATGCTCGTGCATGCGATCGAGACGCGACAGTGGCATCTGTTGCGGCACGCTACCGATGACCGGCTGCATCAACCACAACGGATCGCTAAATTGTTCCCCAGGTTCCGGCCAATAGCACGCGGTGCTCTTGAAGCCGGTGCGCATGGTGTTTTCTTATCGGGTGCTGGTCCGGCAATAATGTCATTGGCGACCGACCGATTCATGACGATCTGCTATGAAATGTCCGAAAACGCTCGTAAAGCGCAGGTCGACGGGAAAACGCTGATTCTGGATTTGTCGAACAGTGGTGTACGAGTTGAATCGACTCCCACAATGTAGCTCTTCGCGAGATGAATGAAAAAAACCAACTGGTAGTACAGAAATTCGGCGGTAGTTCGCTCGCCACTGAGGAACTTTTGCGAAACGTCGCCGCTCGGGTATGCGAACGGCGTGAAGATGGCGCGGATCTGGTTGTATGTGTATCCGCGATGGGCGACACGACCGACGAACTTCTCAGTCTTGCTAATCGATTGTCCGGTGACGAGTCTCCGAGCCCTCGAGAGACTGACGCGTTAATCTCGACGGGAGAACTCGTCAGCGCTTCGCTGATGGGCATAGCGATCCGCGGTCTAGGACACGACGCGATCAGTTTGAGCGGAAGGCAAGCGGGGATTCGAACCGACGATACCTACGGTTCCGCACGAATCGCCAACATCGACCCGAAGCGAATATCGAGTGAGCTAGAACGTGGAAGGATTGTAGTCGTTGCAGGTTTCCAAGGCCTGACGCCGACCGACGACACCACCACCCTCGGCCGGGGCGCATCGGATTTGACCGCCGTGGCTATCGCGGCATCAATTAAGGCTGACATCTGCGAGATCTACACCGATGTTGACGGCATTTACACCGCCGACCCTAGGCTTGTGCCCGACGCGCAAGTAATTCCGCATATCGGATACGAGGAGATGCTTGAGATGGCATCCCTAGGGGCAAAAATGAACCCTCGGTCGATTGAGATGGCAGCGGTTCATAAGGTCCCGATGCTCATCACCTCATCTTTCAATCCAGATGCCAAAGGAACCAGAATCGGTAATTTCAAGGACAGCGACAATATGGAGATTCGAAAAAGCATCACCAGCATCGCGACCGAGCGTGCGGTGTCGAGGGTAACCCTGATTGGCGTCGCCGATCGGCCCGGCATCGCAGCCGCGATCATGACGCCACTCGCCGACGCGGGAATCAGCGTCGATGTCATAGTCCAAAACGTCTCGACAGGCGGCTTGACCGATCTGTCGTTCACAGTAGGGCAAGAGTATCTGCAACGCGTAACTGAGATAACTTCGGCTAACAATGATGTCGAATACACCGATCTAGCGACACGCGACGGACTTGCAAAAGTCAGTGTCGTCGGGACCGGTATGACCAATTCCCCTGGATATGCCGCGCGCATGTTCCGAGCGTTGGCCAACGCTGGTGTGAACATTGAGATGATAACCACCTCTGAGATCCGGATCACGTGCATCGTCGATGAGAAAAACGTGGGCACTGCAGCCCAAGCGATACACTCCGAATTCGAACTTGAGGTTGTTTAGCGACTCCGATTAGTGAGATGGAAATCAACCGCACCAATCCAGTTCAAATTGTCGGCGGTTTCGACCGCGACGTGACGATTGCAGTCGTAATACCAACCTTCAACGAAGCTGACAACATCGGAAATATAGTCCAGCAACTCTTTGCGCTTGATGTTGAAAAGCTAGGCGTATTGTTCGTCGATGACTCGTCGCCGGACGGAACTGGCGAGATTGCCGACGAGTTGGCAGAACAACACCCAGGCCGCATCCTAGTCGCGCATCGGGCCGGCAAGCTGGGGCTTGGGACCGCGTACATCGCCGGCTTCAATATCGCGCTCGATAACGCAGTTCAACGGGTGGTCCAGATGGATTGCGATCTGTCGCACCCACCAGCTGAAGTTCCCGCGATGCTAGATGCTCTCGTACATTCCGATGTCGTGGTCGGGACACGATACAGTGACGGCGGTGACGTGGATCCGAATTGGAAGATGTCGCGCGTGTTGCTCAGCAAATGGGCCAACTTCGGAATCCGGATGATCTTGGGGTTAAGAGTCCATGATGCGACAGGTGGGTTCAAGGCGTACAGACGTGACGCTCTTGAGGCGATTGATCCTGAATGTCTGACCGTCGCTGGATTCGGATTCCAAGCCGAAGTTGCATATCGCGCCCAGCAGTGCGGATTGACCATCTTCGAGCACCCGTACACCTTTATGGAGCGCACCGCCGGGAAATCCAAGATGTCGCTTCATATCGCGATAGAGGCGTTTTGGCGCTTAACTTTGCTTCGCTTAAGGAGGAATTGAGGCGAATTTCCACTGACCGTCTCAATCATTTGCGGGCGTAGGCCAGCTCATACGAAAATAGATTCCGTCAAGCATCTGGCAATGCCTGACGGAAAACACACCGGGATCAACCACATGACGACAAGCGATTTCACGATCATCGGCGAAAACATCCACTGTACTCGAGTGGTTAAACGTGGCGGTATACGCGGTCACGTGTTCGAGGATGGTTCCGAAGCTGTTAAGTACCGGGTCGGTGGGGAGTTAAATTTCGTCCGAGTGCCGAAACACTTCGAAAATACCCAGGCCTATCAACAAGGCAACCTCAAACACTTCATGATTGCCGTTTGGAAGGGCGTCAACTGCGACGGTAATGAGGCGGCAGAAGGCGAGGCTTACATCAAGTATGAAGTCGACAGGCAGACGAAAGCTGGAGCAGCTTATCTCGACCTGAACGTTGACGAACTCTCGCACCGCGTGCCAGAACAGATCGAAGCGATACGATGGCTCGTCCAGTATGTTCAATCCGTCGCAGACATTCCCCCAAGCATAGATTCGTCGAACTCGGAGATCATCCGGGCTGGACTCGAAGCATACGACAGGTCGTCAGGACATCCGATGGTCAACTCGGTCGCGTTGGAGCGTCTAGAAACCTTGGACCTCATCGCTGAGCACGATGCAAGGTGCATTATCTCCGCCGCGTCCGAGAGCGGGATGCCTGAAGATGCGGACGAACGGCTGGAAAACGCAACCCGCGTCGTCGATGCGGCGAGCGACCACGGTATCGACTATGAAGATATGTTCATCGACCCCCTGTTTTTCCCAGTGTCGGTCGACAAAGCATACGGTCCGCATGCGTTGGACGCGATCTCTAAACTCCGGAAGCGCTTCGGAGATGATGTCCATATCACCGGCGGTATGAGCAACGTGTCGTTCGGTTTGCCCAAGCGCGCCTTGGTGAATGAAGCCTTTGTCAAATTGGCGGTCGACGCTGGAGCAGATTCGGGTATCATCGACCCTATTCAAGTTAAGATAGGTCGCGCTATGAATCTTGACATGGATGCTCCGCGCGTCCGGTACACGGTCAACCTCCTAGAAGGCAGAGACGACTTCGCCATGAACTACATCACCGCTTTTCGCAACGGCGAACTCGATTAAATCCGTTTCGATCGATCTTTCGTCGCTTCGAAATCCGAAGAGGATTTGAGGACGCGTTATCTTTGACGATCGCACAAATATCTAACCCGTTTCGCCGCAGTTTCAGCTGGGGCGGTCAGGCGTTTTGGTTCGTCTACCGCAACGTCAACGACTTCATGTCGGTCAACGGTCACTACCTCGCGGCCGCCATCGCGTTCTACAGCTTTTTGTCGATATTCCCGCTTTCCATCGCGTTGATCACCCTATGGAGGTTGTCGGTCGGCATTGAAGGCTTTGAGGACAGGCTCATCACCGGCATCGTGGCACAGATCCCCGTGCTCGCGGAAACCGAGGGACCGTCATTCTTGGAACGTTTCATCCACAACGTAAGCAACCAACCCGCGGTGACTTCCAGTTTGACTGGGTTGGGACTTTTTATTGCCGGAATGGGAGTGTTTGGTTCGATCCGCAAGAGTGTGAACGTTATCTGGGGTATCCAGCGCCCGCGTTCGTTTCTCACCGAGCGAGCCATCGACTTCGTAATGATGATGGTTGCTTCTTCACTGCTGTTTTTGGCATTGTTGATGTCAACATTTTTCTCATTCATCAGCGAGATCGCAGAACTGTTGGCGACCGATACGACACCGTTCGATCAGTGGTTCCTTTTCGTAGCGGGTTTCGCGATTCCGTCGGTGATAACTTATTTCGTGTTCACCGCGGTTTACTGGTGGCTGCCCAACACCAAAGTCCGCTTGTCGGAGATCCTCGGGGTAGCGCTCCTCGCGACGATCGCCTTCGAGATCACGAAGTACGTCTTTATTTTCTTCCTTAGAAATTCAGGTGGGCTACTTACTTCGATTTATGGCAGCATCAGCACAGTGATGATGTTTTTCTTCTTCGTTTACGTCGAAGCAATCATCTTATTATCGGGTGCGATGCTATCTGCGAAATGGGCCAACCACCTTCGCATTCGAGACCAACGGCGGCAGAATCAAATGCTGATAGACAACCTGCGTCGCATAGACGCATCCGACCGATTGCCTTTTCTGCCGTCATTGTCAACCGATCAATAATGGCTCAAGTAGCCATAAGTTGTAGCGGTATCTGGCTACTGAACCTGCTGATCCCCAACCCGAAGAACAGGTTTGACCCCGCTTATCGAGCCGCGTTACTCAGCTGTTCGCTGTTCAGGAATGACTTCCGGCTTCAACCCGCCAACTCGTTGGCGAAAGTAAACAGCGCGGGAAGTCCGCCTGTATGCAGGAAAATCAACGTCTCGTCTGGCGAAACATTGGCTTCACGGATGTCGTCCAACATGGCGGCCATTGTCGTGCCCGTGTAGTTCGGATCTAGCATTACCGCGTCGGTTTGAGCTACTAATCGAATCGCATCTGCCACTTCCTGCGTCATGATGCCGTAACCCTCACCGATGAACTGGTTCAAAACCCTCATGTCCGACTCCTCAAACGTGATCGGGAGGTCCAACAACTTGCTGATGTCTTGCGAGTGTTGGAAGATGTAGTCGCTCAACGGCATGTCATAGTTGACTTCAACACCGGTGAAGCGCCAGTCCAACCCCAGATTCTTCGCGGCGAGAATCAACCCGCAGAGCGATCGACCGGCTACGCCGTAGATGTGGACGTTCTCAAGGCCCAAATGCTCGATCTGATCCAGCATTTCGAGCCCGCACCGCACGAAGCCGACCATGCCTACCAGGCGCGGGAACATGTGGTCCTGCAGCAAGTAGACGTTCGCACCCTCAGTCTCTAATTCGGTCTTCAAATCTGTTGCGTATTCATCCGCCTTTTCAGACTGAAACTGGTCAAGCAGATGTAACTCTGCTCCCAACAGCTTGTCGACTAGCAAGTTGCCTTGCACCTTTCTGTGGGCGGCGTTCTTGAGTATCAACACGTACCTGAGGCCTGCCTTGTTAGCCGCCGCCGCGGTCATACGGGCGTTGTTCGAGTGGTAGTCCATGATATTGATGAGGGTGTCGTAACCCTCGTTCACGACATGGGGCATCTCAAACTCGTAGTGGCGTGCTTTGTTGCCACCGAATGCCAATCCAGTCATGTCCTCGCGTTTCACGAAGATCCGCGGGATTTCGGTGTCACTTTCGTCGGACAGCCGTTCACTGAGGCGAGGCATCTCCTCCAATGGAGTGGGTGTATGTGCGATCTCGACGCGCGGCAACGCGTCGATGCGGGCGGAGAGTTCTTCTCGAGTAAGCATAGTGCTCAAAATAGTAATTGGAATCCTCCAGCGACGAAAAAGCCCTTCGGCGATGTGAACTTGGTGCCCTCGATCAGCTCTGCGTGCCGAAGTAGCCCGCGTCCCGAGCCCATCGATCCGAGACCTGTGCCGCGATGACTTCTCCAGTGCACGTCAGGGTACCTTCGTCGCTGATCAATTCGGCTTCCAAGGTTGTTCGCCGTTGATCCACTTTTCTTACTCGTGAGGTTACGGTGAACGACATCGACAGCGGCGTCGGCTTGAGGTAGTTGATGTGCAGGGAAGCGGTGGCGTACCAAAGCAAGGGTCGCTCGCCATCACCGGCATACCGGCCGGCACGACGATACGCGTCTGCGATTGCGGTGCACACGCTGTGACAGTCGATGACCGATGCGATGATGCCGCCATTTACGATGTCGTGGGGCATTGCGGCGTGGTGTGGTTGAGGTGTGAAACGGCAAATCGACAGGTCACCGTCCCAACGCGACTTAATGTTCAATCCCCGCTTGTTCCAAGCTCCGCAACCGAAGCATGAGTTGCCGAACAGACCGTCTTGGACGAATTCAGGCTGTGTCGGCAACGTTGGCGACTGGTCGCAGTTCAGCATCAACTGCTGCGGCTCGCGGCTCTTCTGCGACGACGTCGCCGTCGTCGCGAGGCTCCGTTCTGAGACACCTTTGAACGCGCCGTTGCCATGTCTTGATCGCTCAATATATCTGCGATCTTAATCTCGATCGCTCCGTTATCCAGAGCCGCATCGTGCCGACCGTTCTGTTGGAACTCGTCGGTACCGTGTGCACCTTCGTCGGGGACGATGCCAGAAAAATCTCGCAGGTAGTTGCCGGTGAAGGAATCGTCTACCGAGGCGATGTACTCCGGAGTACCGATAGCGACCAGCTCGCCGCCATCATCGCCGGCGAATGGCCCTAGATCGATGATCCAGTCGGCGTTCTTGATCAAATCTAGATGATGCTCGATCAGCAATACTGTGTTGCCGTTGTCAACCAAGCGATGCAACACAGTCAACAGCTTGGCGGCATCATCGAACGAAAGTCCGGTGGTCGGTTCGTCGAGGATGTAGAGGGTCTGACCCGTACTACGTTTAGACAACTCAGAGGCCAACTTGATGCGTTGCGCTTCACCGCCCGATAACGTCGTAGCTGGTTGCCCGAGACGTATGTAACCGAGACCGACATCAATCAAGGTCACGAGTTTCGTAGCGATCTTCGGAATGTTCTCGAATAGAGCATGCGCCTCGGTGACGGTCATGTTCAAGACATCGGAGATCGATGCCTCCTTGAACAGGATTTCCAACGCTTCACGGTTGTACCGAGCACCGTCACAGACCTCGCACGGCACAGTCACGTCGGGCAGGAACTGCATCTCGATCTGGGTGTATCCCGCGCCCGAACATGCTTCGCACCGGCCACCTCGTACATTGAATGAGAAGCGCCCGGGAGTGTACCCTCGCGCCCGCGCTTCAGGTACGGTCGCATAAAGTTCTCGGATCGGCGTGAATACGCCCGTGTACGTTGCCGGGTTAGAACGCGGGGTTCTACCTATCGGCGATTGGTCGATGTTGATCACCTTGTCGATGTGATCCAAACCGGTAATCTCGTTGTGTGGACCGGGTCGATCCTTGGCTCGATAAAAATGCTGAGCCAGGCTCTTGAGAATGATTTCGTTGACCAGGGTGCTTTTGCCGGATCCGGATACGCCAGTCACGCATACGAACACGCCCAACGG
>JAAXHR010000240.1 GCA_012270805.1 Dehalococcoidia bacterium | reverse complement strand
ACAAACTCGTCCGCAACGGACACAAGAAGGTGCAACGATTCGGGTGGGCCAAAGTCGCCGACGATGTCATCGACTACTACCACGAGGTCACAGCACGTGCGCCGATGCCATTTGTGACCCAGCGACAGCGAACCAGCAGTGGTTGATTCGGAGAGCGGACTCCAGAAACTCCGCAAATCCGCTCGCGCTACGATCGCGCGTTGGTTCGAGGAACCGATCTCAGCCGCTCTCGTGGCAATCGGATTCAACGCCAACGCCGCAACCATCGCCGGATTCCTGCTCGCCGTCGTCGCAGCCGGATTCGCCGCCGTCGGGGAGTTTCTCATCGCCGGATTGATCAGCATCCCCGCAGCACTCTTCGACATGATCGATGGCGCCATTGCACGGCGCACCGGAAAGGTCTCAGACAAAGGTGCTCTCCTCGACTCCACTTTCGACCGCCTCTCCGAAGCCGCCCTCTTGCTCGGACTTCTCATCTACTACTCATCGACCGACACGTTTCGGCAGGATGCCATCATCCTCGCATTCGTCGCATTTGTCGGCTCCATCATGGTCAGCTACATCCGTGCCCGAGCCGAAGGACTTGGCTACAAGGGAACATCCGGCTTCCTCACGCGACCTGAACGAGTCGTCATCATGACCGTCGCACTTATCATCGGTCAACCGATATGGGGCCTCTGGATACTCGCCGTCGGCACACCTCTGAGCGCCTTCTATCGCTTCTGGGCCGAATGGCGAAACGCAGACTGACATACCCTTATATGACACGTCCAACTGCATCGCAGTAGCGTAATTCCTAAAAACAACTTCGTTCGTACCCAATGCATCGAACAATGAACAAGGGTGTCCAACTAAGCATCGCCACAGTCGCGCTCGCGCTTTTCGCGGCACTAACCACGTTCGCCTATGATCAATCCGCAACCGCGCAAGAGCCGCCCGTCCGTTTCCTCGACGGAGGCCTGGAAAGCAACTTCCCCGAGGACATACGCTTCTACACCTCGTTCGAATCCGACATCGAAATCGACGATGTCCGCGTGCGCTTCACTACCGGGCCTGCTACTACTGGCCAGTACGACTATCTAGACCTCACTCAACGCTCCGAAACACTCATCGACGGCGAACTCCTCTGGCGCGTAAACACCTCCGCACGATACCTACCTCCGGGCACCACCGTCGATTTCGTATTCGAAGCCATCGACGAAGAGGGCAACGAATACCTCTCAGATCAATACAGCGAAATGGT